>JAHJMH010000003.1 GCA_018821425.1 Nanobdellota archaeon | reverse complement strand
TGAATCGACCGAATAAAGCCCCTAATTCCTTGGGACGAATTCATTTGACTTGAAGAATAAGAATCTTCAGGACCATAAGCACTAACATCTTTTTTTCTCACCATATTGAATATTGAAAAAGAAATTATAAAAAGCTATCTCTCATTCAACAATAGAAGTATGCATTATCTCAATTACAAAGTTAACAAATACTTCTGGCAAATCAAACCATCTCTCTTTATCAGACCAGCCCCCTTGTTTAAACTTAATTTTCTTTTTCTTAGCCCATCTAGAAATTTGTTCTATATCTCGCTTAGGATTATCGGACAAAAAAGCAACATGTGTGCTAATCTTATCCTTAATTTGAACCGGTCGGCGCTTGACCTCAACAATTTGGATATCAATAGGAATTGGTTTTTGCCCGACCATAAACCATCGAGAATTTCCCTCTCTATAAGTAAGATTACATCCCAATTCCTTAAAGAGTTCTAAAACCAACTCTAAAGTAGTAGGACTTATGTTAAAACAAAAGTGATGTAGTTTTGGAACCATGTTAATTAAGGATTAAATGTCTCATTGACCTTTTAGATTTTTCTCTATTATGAAAGAGCAAGGATCTAATTCATCAACCTTTTCAAATCCCTTCCTTATCCACAGATCAAAGGCAGAATTACCCTTCCAAACAAAAGCTTTCATCTTTCTAAAATCTTTTTCTTTCGCCTTTTTTTCAACAAATCTTAAAATCCAACTTCCAATACCTTTATTCTGAAATTCTTTCTTAACTTGTATATTGTACACAAAAAGGTTATTTTTCTCATCTTCATCAGGAAAGAAACTTGTAAAAGCACAAAATTCTCCATTATCAAAAAATAAATAAGTCCATCCATTTTCTAGAATTTCCTGAAATTTTTTCCGATTCTCTTTATCAGACCAATTATCTCCAAGATGCTTATTCCAATACTTTTTCATATTCTCTTTCTCCAAAAGATAAACAAATTTCTCATAATCTCCTTCAGAATATTTTTTAGAAGTTATCTCCATATTCATTCCAAATAAATTCCCGGTTTTCCAGGCTTAGCCTTCTTCGCCTTTCCTTCAGGATCTACTTCGCCGGATTTAACCTTCGCATCATTAACAGCGTAAACTTCCAGAACAGCAGAACCCGACAAAGTTTTTATCGTATCAATCGCATTCCTAAAAAGTTCAACCTCCGAAGGCACTGCATACAAGCTAACTTTCACTTTGTCCTTGTTCAGAACTTTTTTTATATTATTTATATCGCTAGCAACTTTTCTCACATTTTCATCTTCTTTCTCAAATCGCGCATCAATTTTTTTCCCATCAACCTCTGGCCACTTAGCAAGACTTATGAAACCTTTATTTCCCATTTTATTCCAAAGTTCCTCAGTTACAAAAGGACAATAAATGTGAAGCATTAACAAAAATTTCTCCGCGTTCTTTTTATCAGAACCATTAACAGAAAGATAATCAAACAACTGTCGAAGTTTTATAACCGCAAGATTGTGTCTGAAATTTTCAACATCTTCAGAAACGCCCTTGATAGTCATGTTAACTTTGCTCTCTGTTTTCGCAGCAGTCTTATCTGGTTTGAAATTAGAAAAATAGTCATAAACTCTTCTAAGGAATCTGTGACTTCCATCGACAATTTTTTCATCCCAATTAGTATCTTTATCGGGTGAAGCAAGACTAACGAGAGCAAGTCTCAAACTATCGGCCCCAAAATTTTTTATTGTCTCAAAAGGCTCAACGACATTTCCCCCTGATTTAGACATTTTTTCTCCGTCGCTGCCATGAATTATTCCTTGCGTAAAATACCTTAAAGCAGGTTCATCAAATTCCAAAAGTCCCAAATCTCTAAGAAACTTCGTATAAAATCTTACATAAATAAGATGCGCAGTTATGTGTTCTGGCCCGCCAATGTACTGATCTATTGGTGCCCAATAATTTACATCATCAGAGTTGAAAATCTTCTTATCGTTTTCGGGGTCGGCGTATCTCAGGTAATACCATGAAGAATTCGCAAACGTATCCATTGTGTCAGTCTCTCTTCGCGCTTTACCTCCGCATTTAGGACAATTAGTATTAACCCATTTTTCATTTGTAGTTAAAGGATTCCCTTTTCCAAAAGTTACTTTGTCAGGAAGAACAATCGGCAAATTCTTTTCCTCGACCGGCACAATCCCACATTCGTCACAATAAACCATCGGAATCGGAGTTCCCCAATATCTCTGTCTGGAAATCAACCAATCTCTAAGACGAAATTGAATTGTTTTCTTCCCAAGTTTTTTCTTCTCCAAAAATTTAGTAATCTCAACTTTAGCCTTTACGCTTTCCATTCCATTAAACTCTCCAGAATTGACAAGCGTCCCTTCACCCTCATACGCCTGAGGTATCTGCCCATCTCTCTCATAAATTTCATAATCTTTTGGTTCAACAACAACTTTCACAGGAATTCCATATTTCTCTGCGAACTCAAAATCTCTCTTATCGTGAGCAGGAACTGCCATCACCATCCCAGAACCATAATCAGCGACGACAAAATTTCCTGCGTAAACCGGAATCTTTTCGCCATTAATCGGATTCAAAGCATAACTTCCAGTAAAAACTCCTTCTTTCTCCGCTTCTTCCATCTGCTTTTCAGAAACACCTTTTAACTTTTTCAAAAATTTCTTAACTTCTCCTTCCTGTTCCTCGGAAACAAGATTTATCAATTCCGAATGCTGCGCTGAAACAACTAAAAATGTAACTCCATAAATCGTGTCAGGTCGCGTTGT
Organism: Nanobdellota archaeon; assembly: GCA_018821425.1. Taxonomy (GTDB): domain Archaea; phylum Nanobdellota; class Nanobdellia; order Pacearchaeales; family GW2011-AR1; genus ASMP01. The sequence goes on along the minus strand of JAHJMH010000003.1, from coordinate 1,300 downwards.
AAAAACGCTCCAAGGTTTTCCATTTATCTCGAAAAGAATTTCACTTCCCTCACTTCTACCAATCCAGTTTCTCTGTCTCAACTTAGCATTATCGCTCCAATTCAATTTTTCCAATCCTTCAAGAAGTTCTTGAGCATAATCTGTTATTTTCAAATACCATTGCTCCAAATGTTTAACCTCGACATTAGTATCCTCGTGTCTCCAACATTTCCCATCGTGAACTTGTTCGTTCGCTAAAACAGTCTGGCACTTTGGACACCAGTTCACCGAAGACTTTTTCCTGTACGCCAAACCTTTCTCATACATCTTTAAAAAAATCCACTGGTCCCACTTGTAAAACTCGGGACTGGAAGTATTCACCATTCGACTCCAATCGTAACTCCATCCCATCGCCTTCTGTTGCTTCATAAAATTTGCAATTGATTTATTAGTGTACTCTTTGGGATGAACTCCTGCTTTTATTGCGGCGTTCTCTGCAGGCAAACCAAGAGCATCATATCCTATTGGATAAAGAACATTAAAACCTTGAAGTCTCTTAAACCGCGCAAAGATATCTCCTAAAGAAAAAACAAAGGCATGACCCATGTGCAACCCCGTGCCGGAAGGATAGGGAAACATATCAAGAACATAAAATTTCGGCTTCTTACTTTTCTTAGATTCAAACACTTTCTCAGACGTCCAATTCTTCTGCCACCTTGATTCAATCTTCTTAAAATCATAATCGGTCTTAGCCATAGAAGAAGAACGCCTCAGCAACTTTTAAATATTCTCATTAACATCTTAAAGAATGAACAAGGACAAAATACAAGCGCGCATTTTAAGGGAAAACATCTCGAGCAATTCCTCTGAAGCATTCTCTCTCCACAAAAAAAGCCACTTCGGTGAACCAATTGGGGAAAAAATCCAGTACTCTCTTTCAGAATCACTATTATTAGTTGAAAAAAACAGGATGTCTGTGGTTTCGGGAAACAAGGAAGTTTCTTTTGAAACACTGATAAAAAAATTACAAAGAATAGATAAGAGAATCTTAGTGAAGTATCCTGTTTTCAAGGACCTTCGTGAAAGAGGTTACGTCGTCAAAACTGCCTTGAAATTCGGTGCAGATTTTAGAGTTTATGAAAAGGGCTCAAAGCCAGGAAGCAAACACGCAAAGTGGGTCGTCTTCTGCGACAACGAATCGCGAACTTTCACTTGGCACGACTTCTCCGCGAAAAACAGAGTCGCACACAGCACGAAAAAAAATCTGCTCCTCGCAATAGTCGACGAAGAAGGCGACGTAAGTTATTATGAAGTAAAATGG
>JAHJMH010000023.1 GCA_018821425.1 Nanobdellota archaeon | reverse complement strand
GCTTTTGAGTACGTCAAGAATCAAGAGTTGTATCATCCATTCTGAAACGTGGGACGCCGACCTCTGCCGAAGGCAGATTTGCCCGAAGGGCAAACCTTTAGGGGTCGGAGGATGTCACAATAATCTAATAAATAAACTTTTATATGCTTAATCTTCTGGGTTATAAAATGAAAAAAGATTATAAAATTTGGACGCCAATTAAAACGCAGATAAATAACAATGAATCCTACCCTGTGGGGTTCAGGGAAAGGGACGTCTGGATTTGCAACATCGGAGAGAATGTTGGTTTTGAAGAAGACGGCAAGGGAGGAGATTTTACCCGCCCAGTTTTAATTTTAAAAGTTTTCAACAGAAAATTCTGCCATGTTGTTCCGCTTTCAACTACAGACAGGCGAGGCAGGTACTATTATCCTTTTGACGGCAAAACAGGGAAGACAAGTGTTGCAATTCTAAGCCAAAGCCGTTCTGTTGATGCGACAAGATTGCATGAAAAAGTAGGGAAGATATCAAAAGAAGATTTTGAGAAAATAAAGAAACAAATCATAGAATTAATTTTCTGATTTTCGTCTTGCCGAAGCAAGACCGCATCCCGAAGGAATTTGTAATATTACAATGAAGAAGGGGTTTAAATAATTTGTGGGAGGTGTTTGTGTGAGAGGATTGGGGGGGATGGGGAAATCAAATAAAAAACAACAATTCTTAAAAACTATTTTCTCTTTTTCATAAAATGAATTTAGAAGATTTAAATGGAAAAAGAGTTATGCATATTGATATGAGCAACAGATTTAAACAAAACAGGAACACGGGAGTTGCTTATAAGATGATTAAAACAAATGAGCATAAGGGTTTGGGAATTTCAAATAAACTAAAACGGGAATTAGATAGAAACTTAAATACCGGCGAGGATTATTCCAGACTATATGCAATTTGCATTTATTTTTTAATAAAAAACGATTTGGATAAATTTGATATTCTTATAGTCTGTAATGATGAACCTTTTCTCTATGTAAAAGAATATTTGAATATCTTGTTTTCTGGTGAAGAGAGATATTTTAGAAAAGAGGTTTCTTCCTTAGCAAAGTTAAGGGAAATAACAGGGGATAAAAATATCCGGTCTCATGCAGACAATATCGCAGGGATTTATAGAAGGAAAATTTTTCAAAAAGTACAAAGAAGACAAAAAGGCGTATCATTAAATACAATTGAGATTAATTATAGAATGATTGTGGAGAAGTGGAAAGAGATTGATAAAATATTAAAAAAAGCGTAAGTGGGTAGTGAATTTTCCCAACCATTTACACGCATACACGCTGGATACTTTGCATACACAAAGATTTTACAGGGTTCAGTCCACCTACATATTTTGGAGGATAATTGGGTATTTATATTTTTTGGTTTTATTTATCTCGGGTTAGAATGAGAATGATTTTTTATCATCAATAATCACTTTCTTGCGTGCAAGAAAGTAGTAAACAAAATTTATAAATTTTTCTTTTGTCATCCAGCCCCCTCAACCACCTTCTTCTCCTCGTCGGTAATCCCATAAATTACCTAGAAAAAACACTTATTTAAATTCTGCTTTCAGACTCTCCCTTTCTTAATCACTTATTAACTTCTTCAACAACTTCCGTCTTTGCAGTTTTTTTCTCAGAATCTTTTTTCACCAACGGACCAATAACTTTAACCAAAAGTCCAGGAAGTCCTGTTCCGACCGGAACCGGCTGATTCAAAATAACATTTTCGACGACGCTGGTAAGATAATCTTTATTCCCTTTTATTGTCGCATTAACGAACTGTTTTACTGGCGTTTCGAAAGTCGCACGAGCAAGTATGGACGATTTTTGCGCGATGATCCCAATTCTCGTAACTCCCTTAACTTCTCCAGTGTTTGTCATCGCATCAGAGATGAGTTTCAAATGTCTCTTGTCAATATTCAATCCTTGACTGTTAAGTACGTCCTGAATTTCATCAATAATTAATTGTCGCGCTGCCTCAATTCCGAATACTCCCGCAACTTCGTGAAGGTCGTTCGAAACAAGTTTTTCTGGATTAATTTCTTTCATCTCAAGTACCTTCTTCAAATTCGTTCCCAAAGTCATAACCACATAATCGCTTCCGACTCGGACAATGATAACCTGCTTGATTCCTTTTATGCCTGAGATTATACATTTTCTAACTTTCTCTTTAACTTGATAAACTCCCTTGAAACTTTCCTCTTCAGTGTCTATTATTATAGAGTCCGATTTTTCTTTTGCTTTGAATCCAAGTTCATTAAGTATCTCAACAACTTTCTTGAGAGCCATATGGCTCTGTCTCAATCCTTCTTTGTCAATTTTTATTTCTATTCTCTTATTGCTAAAATCAAGATCAATCTCGGAGGCAATGTCATTCACTGTAACTTCTCTTATCTTCTCTGCCACCGTCGTGGAATCTTTCTCATTGTTGAATTCTTTCTTCAAATAAATTTCCATCTTTGGGGAAGAAGGTTTTTTTCTTGCGTCAAAAATTTCGATAAGTCGTGGGAGACCCTGTGTAACCTGCATTTCTGTAACACCTGCGAAATGGAATGTTCTCAAGACCATCTGAGTCGAAGGTTCTCCAAAGCTTTGCGAGGTTATGACTCCGATTGCTTCTCCTGCTTCAACATCCTTGTTGAGGTGCAACCTTGAAACATCCTTTCCGTCGTCGCCATACACGAACTGTATTATGTTATTGTTACTATCCCTTACAGTTCCGTCGTATTCTCTTCTCAAATCCTGAAGCGCGTTTGCAAGTCTTCTGTAAAGATAACCAGAACGTGGAGTTCTCAAAGCAGTATCCATCAGCGTCGCTCTTCCAGTCATTGCTCCAAAGAAAAATTCATCCGGTCTTAATCCTTTTATGAATGGACTTCTGATGAAACCTTTTGACCTAGGCGAAAGATCTCCTTTCTTGAAGAATGACAATGTTCTATCTATATACCCAATATCGATTCTCTTCCCTCCAAGGTCCTGTTGTCCAACGACGCATGCCATCTGAGTAATATTAAGAACGCTTCCTCCACCTCCAGACCTCATCATATATGTAACTGGATTTTTCGCAGGAAATTCCCGTTTCACAATCTCTCCGATTTTAGTTCTGATTTCATTAAGCACCCTAAGAATCTTATTCTCTCTCGATTCTTCCATCGTCTTTCCCTGAATAAGTTCAAGAGTTCCGTCGTCGTAATCTTTGATTATTTCTTTCGTTTTCTCTTCAGCCTTCCTTACAATTTCTTCACTCATATCAATTACTTTCTGATCAACATCAAGGTCGTCAAGTGAAATCGTAATTCCCTCTTCGGTGAGATAGTTTCTTCCAAGATTGAACGCTTTCTTTATGGCGTCGACCGCAGCAGTTCTTCCGTAATGTTTGTCAATCACTTTGATCAGCTCTCCATCTTCATCACCAAAAAGGTCTTTGTTAATAATACCTTCAGTGATTTCTCCATTCTCAATTTTTATATTTCCGTCAGAATAATTAAGTTTAGGAATTATTTTTGAGAACACTTCTTTTCCCGAAACCGTTTTCTTTGAGAATTGATAATCGACCCCCGATTTGTAAGCAATTTGATTTGCTTCCTCTCTTGTGAATTCATTTTCTCCAAGAAGATAACATCCGGTTATCGCGTCAGCAATGCACCCAATCCAGTTTGTATTATTCTTAGGGGAAATCAAATTCTTTTTTACTTCAAGAAGTATCTTTGCCTCAGACCTTGCTTCTTCAGTCTGCGGACTGTGAATATTCATTTCGTCTCCGTCGAAGTCAGCGTTGTAAGGCGTCGCAACCGCAGGATGAAGTCGGAATGTTCTTCCTGGAAGAACTTTGATGTAATGCGCCATCAGGCTTCCCTTGTGAAGGCTAGGGTGTCGGTTGAACAAAACAATGTCTCCATTCTGAAGATGCCTTTCCACTTTGTAACCTACAGACATTTCACTGATTATTTCTTCCTTCAGTTCTTCAGTTATTTTCTTTCTCTTTCCATCAGGCCTTATAACATAATTCGCACCAGGATATTTTGCGCCGTTCTGAACAAGTCCCTTTAGCTTTTCTAGATTCAAGTCATTAGCTGTTTCTGCAACAGTAACAACTTTCACAATTTCGTAAGGGACTCCAACTTCATTAATTTCTATCGAAGGGTCAGGAGAAATAACTGTTCTTCCAGAATAATTAACTCTCTTTCCAGCAAGGTTCTTTCTTATTCTTCCTTCTTTACCTTTGATTCTTTCTGTAATTGTTTTCAAAGGTTGACCCGATCGGTGTCTTGCAGGAGGAACTCGTGAAACGGTGTTGTCAAAGAATGTGGTGATGTGGAATTGCAAAAGGTCCCAAAGGTCTTCAATAATAACTTCGGGCGCTCCAGCGTTGAGATTCTCCCAAAGTCTCTGGTTCGCTCTTATTATGTCAGAAAGTTTGTGCGTCAAATCGTCTTCGCTTCTTTCTCCCGATTCAAGAATAATACTCGGCCGGACCGTTACAGGTGGAACAAGAAGCATCGTCAAAATTCCCCATTCAGGTCTCAAGTTTTTTGTGTTAATGCCAGCCTTCTTCAATTCTTCATCAGGAATATTTGAAAGTGTTTCTCTTACCTCAATTGGGAAAATTCTTGTCTTTCCCCTATAGAATGTTGTCGGTTTATCCAGCTTAACTCTTTCCTGAGAAACATTGCAATGAGGACATTTTTTTGAATCTTTTGCCCTTTTAACTCTCTGGCCCTGTGTCGCGTACTTGTCAAGGTCCTTGTCGCTTATCATCAACCTACTACAATCGTTACAGAAAGATCTTAGGCAAAGTTCTATGATTGGAACATACTTCAGATGAACAATGGAGCGAGCGAGGTCAATACTTCCCGGATGACCGAGGCATTCCTTAAGTCTTCCTCCGCACGTTCGGCAACGAACTCCGGGGTCAATCGCTCCCAGCCTCAAATCCATAAGTCCTCCGTCGACAGGATACCCGTCTATATCATACAGCTCTGGCGTCACGATTTTCGCAACAGACATTTTTTTAATCTTCTCCGGGCTAAGCAAAGAGAAACTCATCTCGCTTATTTTTTTTCTTACGTAGTCCATTTTATTTCCAAAATAATTTCCGTTTTAATTTTTGTCCAAGTTGGTCATCTATTACGGGATTGAAAATTTCTTCCTCTCCGGCGATTCTTTTAATTTTCTTCCTCTCTAAATTTAAAATCTTAACTCTAAAATCACAAGGACGATTGAATTGCTCTTCACAAATTTCACCCCCCTCTTCAAAACGGGAGCATTCATCATAAACCAAACATCTTCTATTAACTTGATATTCTTCTGCCATTTTATTCGTATTTGTTTTTTAACCCAAATGGGGTGTGAATGTGTAATCCTTGAAGTTCTTCAACCAAAAGTTTGAACGCGTAAGAAACTTCAACCGGCTCGACTTCTTCGCTTTCGCACACAGAGCATATTTTTTTGTTTCTTATGTTATCTTCTATCCCTGTTGAACCACATTGAGTGCATATCAAAAGTGAAATTTTGTCAGAGTCATATCTTTCTTTCAAAAGCAACGACGCTCCGTGAGCAACAAGTGCTTGCTGTTCCATTTCTCCAAGCCTCAAAGCACCACCACGAGAACGACCTTCAATCGGCTGTCTCGTAAGCAACGCAATCTTTCCAGAAGCACGACCGTGCATTTTGTTAAGAACCATATACTTAAGTTTCAAGTAGTAAAGATTCCCGATGAATATTTTCGCCTTGATTCTCTTCCCAGTAACTCCGTTGTACATGGTTTCTTTTCCGTCGTATCTGAAACCAAGATTCTTAAGTTGTTCCTCAAGCTCTTCTTTTCCGGTTCCCGAGAATGAGGTTCCGTCCATAATTTCTCCTTTAACACAGCCCACTTTTCCTGCAAGCAATTCAAGAAGATATCCAACCGTCATTCGGCTAGGAAGTCCGTGCGGGTTAAACATTATGTCCGGCCTTATACCTTTTGAAGTAAAAGGAATATCTTCCTCGTCGGCAACCATTCCGATAACTCCCTTCTGTCCATGGGAAGTTGCAAACTTGTCTCCAAGCTCCGGGACTCTACAATCTCTTGTTTTTACTTGAACAATTCTATTCCCATCAGCATCCTCGGTAATAAACACGGACTCTACAATTCCTTTTGATTCTTGCTTCATACTTACAGAAGACTCTTTTTTTGTTCTTATTGAAATCTCTCTTGCTTCAGAAAGGAACTTCGGCGGAGACATTTTTCCGATAAGAACCATTCCCTCGTCGGCATCTGCCTCAGGATAAGTTATTCCGTCGCTTTCAAGAAGCCCGTAACTTTCTTCAGTTTTGTAACCCGACGCATCTTTCTCTGGAATTGCAATTTCGTCTTTAAGTCCACCGGCATAATTCATTTCAACTGCGGAATACGGTTTGTAGTAAAAGCTTCGTCCGATTCCACGGTCGACGCTTCCCTTGTTAAGGACAAGCGCGTCCTCAACGTTGTATCCATCGTAAGTCATTATCGCAACAACGAGGTTTTGCCCCGCAGGATATGCTTGAAGTGTGTCGTAAACGAAACTTCTCACAATCGGCTTCTGGGGATATTGAAGTATAGAAACATCGGTATCAAGTCTCGTCAAATAATTCGCAGCATATAATCCAAGTGCTTGCTTCTGTGTTTTCGAACCACGATTAAGTCTGGAGCTTTGGTCGTGATTTCCGTAAGGAACAAGAGATGTCACAACACCCAATAAGTCCATTGAATCTATTTCAAGATGAGTATGTTCCGGTGTCAGCTCCGTTTCATATATTGCCACAAGCGCTTGTTCTTCCTCGGAAGCGTCAAGATATTCTATCACGCCTTCTTTTATCAAATCTGCCCACCTCATCTTTTTTTGTTCAAGCATCAGAATGTGTTCGTCTTTAAGTCGAGGAACTCCGCCGTCTGCAATAATCAACGGTCTCAAAACTCTTCCCGGCTCCGTCGATATAACAATGTTCTGGAAACCCGGGTCGTATCTAACACTCAACTGCACTGGAAGCTCACCCTTTCTTCTTCTTTCTTTTATATCTTTTACAATATCTTCAGGCGACTCTACACTTCCAACAAATATTCCATTAAAGAAAATTTCTGTCCCACCATCTTCTCCAGTGTTAAGCCCAAGCGATTCAATATAATTCAAGAATTTTTCTTCCTCAATCTCAATTCTCGTCGAAACCTGCGCCATGATGGCAAGATTTTTCCTCAGTCCGATTTCAGTTCCTTCAGGCGTTTCTATAGGGCAGAACCTTCCGTAATGAGTTGGATGAAGTGTTCTTGCCATAAAGTTTTCCTGATCTGAAGCAAGCATGCTCGAAACTCTTTGCAACTGTGAAATTATTGCAAGATAATTTGTCTTATCCATGTTCTGCGTAATACCGCTTCTTTCTCCAGTCCAGCTTCCAGTTGCAATTGCAGATTCAACTCTGTGCGAAAACAACGTAGACTTCGCGATTATTTTTATAGAGAAAAATTTCTTTTTCTTCGTAGATTTCTGAAGTGAATATTGAATGTCTCGAATAAGAATTCCAAGGTTTACTCGGAACAGCGTCGCCAAAAGGTCTCCTGAAAGTCTAACTCTTTTATTCGCATAATGATCCTTGTCCGTTCTAAGTTTTGGATTTTCTTTAGCAAGGAGGAACTGCTTGACAAGTTTACACAACGTAACGGCCTTTTTCGCACAGTCTTCTTTAGTCAAACCTATGTGTGGGAAAAGATAAGCATCAAGTCTCTGTTTAACTCTGTCAAGAACTTCTTTCTTAGTTCCTTGGAGATTTGCCTTTTCTGAAATATCTATCATCGCATCTTCCTTCGTCGCTAAATTGACAAACTCATAAAAATTTGCGATAATCGAATCGGTCTCTTTTCCAATCTGTTTCTGAATCTCAGATTCTTTAACCATTCCCAAAGCCTTGAGCACAACCATCACAGGAATGTCTTTGAATTTGCTGAATGAAATGTTTATGATGCCCTCTTTGTTCTCGGAGATAGATATTGGAATCCTATAAGTTCCCCTCAACGAGAAAAGTTTCAACACAAGATTATTCTTCGAGTCATTTTCTACAAAGGGATGGTTCTCCGCAAGATCTTCTGCCATAACCATTACTCTTTCGTTTCCCTTGATGAGAAAATAACCTCCAGGGTCCAAGGGGTCGTGCTGACTTTTTATCAGCTCTTCTTTTGACATACCATAAGTATGACATGCTTTACTCTTAACCATAATTGGAATATTCCCTATCTCAACAATTTCAGAATCAATCTGATCTTCTTTTTTAACGGTAATTTCCATTGTAACTGCAGCAGCATAAGTCAAACTTCTCATTTTAGCTTCAGCAGGCGTTATATCTGAAGAACTTCCATCAGCTTCGATAACTTTAGGTTTTCCAACTTCAATTTTTCCGAGACTAATTTCAAAATCATCTCCATCTATCGTGGCTGAAATCTCATTAACGATATCTTGCATTCGGCGACTTATGAAATTATTGAAAGAAACGATGTTAGATTCAACCAACGAATGCTCTTCAAGATAATTTCGAATAACCTGATGATTATTTTTTTTCATTATACAACCACCCTGAAATATTCTCTTTTCTCTTCTTTATTTAAATCAGAATCTTTCTCTGTCCTCTCGATTCTTATAAGATCTCCTATTTCGCAGTTTTCCGGAAGAGCAGGATCACTCAATAAAATTTTTGGTAATTGTGCTTTAGAAACATTAAACTTGTCCAACATTTCAGAAATCTCTTTTTCTTTTAGTTTGATATGTTTAGGTTGAAGAGTGTGCATTTTTGATTTTTGGCGGGTTAGACCGCTTTGGGAGGATTTTCCGTCGGTAAATTTAAATCTGAGGTGGTTGAGATAAAAGATACTTTTAATATCTTTTTAATAACTTAGCAATAATAAAAGATACCAAAATTTTGTTTTTAAATGTTTCGCCGAAGTTGATTTTTCGCAGAAATTACCTCATTTCAACAATCCGCTGAATTTTCCCGCCATAGGCTGTTTTCGAAACTTGCTTCCTTCTTAAAAAGTCTATTATGAATCCTGCCAGACCAAAAAAGGTTCCCATCGCCAAACCTAAACCGACACCCTTTAACAACACTTTTCCCGCTTGTATGCTAGAATCTTTAATATAGTTCATGACAGAACTGATGGGGTTCTCTGCGATGCTTGACATGTCGTAACTCGTGAAAAAATCCGCGCTAAAAAGAAGGGAAACTCCAAGAAAGAAACCTGCCAATGCCAGAACCGTCGCGAACGGAAATTCTCTTATTAATCGTCCCATTTTTATTATTGAACATACCAGAAAAGGAAATCAATTTTAAAAATGTTGGTTATAATCAAGAAAGTGATTCTGATGATTCAATAACTTTCTTAGCGTCGCCAAGAAGCAGTTTGCTTGCGTTAAAAATCTCCATCCCGATAATATTTCCTTCTTTTGACAAATCTATAACTATCCCATTAGGCAATTCCACACTCTTCCAGTAGTCTTCAGCTTTCAGCCTTATTCCCAAAATGTCCTCTTCCTTATCATACCATTGTTCCATTTTAATCTAACCAAAAAGCAGTCATTATTTTTATATCTTTGCCCCTCTCTTTATAGGCAACTTTTAAAGTTCTTCCGGACGATATTTCTTTTGCCTTGTCCAATGTTTTGAATATTCTATTCTCATTTATTTCCTTAAAATGGCCCCGAAGGGATTCGAACCCTCGACACCTGGATCTCTTTGTTTTCTCCTAATTGCTTATTCTCCTTACATAAAAGTCCAGTGCTCTAACCAGGCTGAGCTACGGAGCCGTTAGATAACTAAAATTACTCCGTTTAAAAAATGTTTGCTATAACCCGAACTAACAATTCTTTCGGAGGAATTCTTCATAAGATATCCTAATCCCCACCTGAAGAACGTTATTATAAAACTAACCTTTCTGTTCCATCCCATTTATTTCATCTTCAACTAATTCTCTTAGTCTTTACTTCCGTATTCTTGCAGAAATCTTTCTAATGAGCTCTTAAAGAGGAAATAACCGAGAACATTTGAAGCCACAGAACTACCGAAAGTTACTCCCGCAATTAATTCTAATCCATTCATTTACAAAAACCCCTTCAACTTCTCTTCAAAATCCTGAATCGACATTGCACCAGAGAACTTCCCCACAACTTCCCCCTCTTTGAAAACTAAAAAACTCGGCATGGAATCAACACCGAACTTTTTCGTAAGCGCATCATTGTCATCCACATTGACCTTGCCGAACTTTATTTTTCCGTTAAATTTCTCCGCGAGTTCTTCAACTATCGGTGCCATCGTGACGCAAGGCATGCACCAATCTGCGTAGAAATCTACAATAACTTTCCCCTCTTTTACAAAGCCGTCGAACTCGCTCTCCATCAGTTCCGGCACTTTATCATTATTTGTCATAAACAGATTTATTGAAAAGCATTTATAAAATTTTCCTAGACTTTTTCAGGAGTGAAATCAAGACTAATAATTCCTGATTTCGGAGTGTGTTTAGTGAGCTTAATTCCTGACTGATTCAACATTATTTTTGAAGCTTTTATTGAATCTGTTTCAGCATATTTATCTGACAAATAAATTATTTCTTTTATTCCCGATTGAATTATTGCTTTTGTGCATTCATTGCATGGGAAAAGTGGAATGTAAATTTTACAGTTTTTTAAGGAAACATTTGAACTGTTTAAAATAGCATTTAATTCAGCATGGCACACATAAGGATATTTAGTTTCTAAAGTTGGACCTTCCCTTGCCCAAGGCAAATCATCGTCGGAACATCCCAATGGAAAACCGTTATATCCAATTCCCACAACCTTATTTTCGTTATTAACAACACAGGCACCAACCTGCGTGCTCGGATCTTTGCTTCTTTTAGCAGATAAAAGCGCGATTCCCATAAAATAATCATCCCACGAAATATAATCTTCTCTCTTCGACACTTTCCGAATCTCTTCAATTTTAAATCCAATTATTTTTAATAATTCATTAATATCTTCTTCAAGTTCTTCTATAGTTCCATTATTAATTATTTTAACATCAGCCAGTTCAATACAAGCTCGCAAATTTTGTTTGGAGGGGTTATCAGACATCATTTCTCTCTGCTCATCTTCTAAAAACTTTTCAAAACTTATGTTGTCAGTTACATCTTTTCTTTTAGTTATCCTCTCGTATCTTATTTCTGGCGAGGCATTAACAGCAATGAGATAAAAATCTCCTTTAGATTTTAAGGTACTAATTTCTCCAACTGTTCTAAGACTTTCAATGACACTATGGCCACCCTTCTTCTCTGCCATTTCAAACAATTTCTCCGCGATGTAACTTGGAGAATTATTTTGCCTTAAATCGTTCCCAACCTGAACCATAGTATCTCTGTTTAATTCCAATCCCCTTTTCAAAACTTCTTCCGTAATTAATTCTCGTGCGGAATAATGTTTAAATCCTTTTCCTTTAAGAAATTCACCAACAGCTCCTTTCCCTGAGCCTAGCGTTCCAGTCAGACCAAGTATCATAGTCTAATCTCAAAAAAGAACTTTATAATCATTATCATGCTAATGAGCGACAGTTGAAATCAGTTTGTAGATAAACCAGCCCAACACAAAATAATAAAAGAAACTAGAGATGTGAAGAAACGCCACAAGAATTATATAAACTCCGCACAAAAGGTCAATCATACTCATCACGTCTTTGAAAATCAACCCTTTCCCGATAAGGTAAGCTGCCGAAATTAACAATATCATAAGTGGCGCCGCAATTTGAAAATGCGCCAGCGACAAAGACGAAAGCGAAATCAAATCCAAAACCATAAAAATCCATTCTATCATTTTATTTTTCTGTCACTCGAGATTATTTTTACTTAACTGCACTTAGTGTCTCCACAATCAAAACACATTGGTGAAGAGCATCCCGAAATCATTCCCACATTAGAACTGAAACATTTTGGACAATGAAGGACCTCATCGACTTTGAACTCAGGCATTGGAATTACTTTTTTTTTATCTTCTTTCTCAAGGGAGTTTAATCCATTTTCTATTGGTTTCAATTTTTCTGTTTTTATCAAATGTTTCCTCAATGCAACAGAGAAAGCATGGGCAACAGAGTCAATCCTATTCTTCCCAAATCCATAAGGTTTTTCAGATTTTATTGAATTCAAATGCTTAAGAATTCTTACAGGGTCTCCTCCAAGTTCGAGATATTTTGAAAGCATAATTGCCAAAGCAGTCGTCATTCCAGAAATCTCTGTTCCCGTCGGGGAGAGGTTCGCAAAAATTTTAGAAGGCCCATTTTTATTATAATTGATATGGATATGTATCGGTCCCTGACCCGTTTCAATAAGATGATAATCCGCAAACTCTGGCAAATTCTCATCTACTTTTTTTTCTGCCTGCCCCTCTTTTGATTTATCACTAATATTCAAAATCTGGAATTGTTTGCTACCATCCCTATAAATTGTAACGCCCTTCGCACCATTTTCATAAGCAAGCATATACGTTTCTTCAACATCTTCAACCGTTGCATCGTTCCTTAAGTTGACTGTTTTTGAAACTGCATTGTCTGTATACTTTTGGAAAGCGCATTGCATCATAACATGGTCTTTGGGACTCAAATCATGAGATGTTGGGAAAAGTTTCTGTATCTCTTCTGGAATTTCTTTTATTCCTATGAGCGATTTATGGTTGTCATTAACTTTCAAATAAAGTTCATCTTTTTTCAATCCGAAATAATTATTTTCTTTTGCAATTTTTTCGAACAGCGGGTTCACTTCAAAGAATGTATTCTCCTCTAAGGGTGTCTCTCCTTTTTTCAAAGCATCAATACCTGCCGCATTGTAACGTACATAAGCAACAGCGAAGAAAGGTTCAATTCCTGCCCCCTGTAAACCTGCTGCAATACCAATCGTTCCCGTCGGTGCAATCGTGGTTCTCGCGGAATGTCTTGGGAAAAATTCCTGGCCTCTAAAGAATTCACTATTACGATCATAAATACTTCCATTAAATGAGGGGAATACTCCTCGCTGATCTGCAAGTTCTTCGGAAGACCTAAGGCAAGTCATATTAATGAACTCCATAAGCTCCTCTGCCTTTTCAAGAGCTTCCATCGAATTGTAGGGCAGATTCAATTTAACAAGCGCCTCCGCCCAACCCATAACACCCAAACCAATCCGTCTATTTTTTTTAGCCATCTCTTCAATTTGCGCAATCGGATAATTGTTCACGTCTATAACATTATCTAGGAATCTCGTAGCTAAAATCACAGATTCTTTTAATTCTGGATAATCAAAATCACTTCCATCCTCTTTCACAAATTTTGAAAGATTTATCGAACCAAGATTGCAAGGCTCATAAGGAAGCAAGGGTTGTTCCCCGCAAGGGTTTGTTGATTCTATCATTCCAAGATGTGGCGTAGCATTGCTTCCAGTATTGTTTATCCTATCTATGATAATCATCCCAGGATCCCCAGTTTCCCAAGCACCATGAATCAGTTTTTTCCAAACTTCCTTCGCATTCAATTTCCCTGTGACTTCATTATTCCTAGGATTAATCAAATCGTAATCGAGATTATTTTTAACAGCGTGCATGAATTTTTCATCAATAGTCACAGACACATTGAAATTTTCCATAACCCCTGGAGTCTTTTTCATATCAATAAAATCCAAAATATCTGGGTGGGTATAATGCAAGATTCCCATGTTAGCGCCTCTTCGAGTTCCTCCCTGTTTAACAACATCTGTAGACTTGTCAAAAATTCCCATGAATGAAAGTGGCCCTGAAGAAATTCCCTTGGTGGATTTAACAACATCTAAAGAAGGTCTTAATCTTGAAAAAGAAAATCCCGTCCCACCACCGCTTTTGTGTATTAAAGCCATATTTTTTACAGATTCATAAATCCCCTCGATGGAATCTTCTACGGGAAGAACATAACACGCACTTAATTGTTGCAAGTCGCGTCCAGCATTCATCAGCGTCGGGGAATTTGGAAGAAACTTAAAACTAGAAAGCAAATTATAAAATCTTTCTTCAGTCTCAGAAATAATTTCTGGACGCTGATTATTCAATTTTTCAAGATTGTTTAGAAATTTATTAAAGTTTGATTGCATTTTGTCGCTTCCCGAAAGCCCATGGTGAAGTAAAATCATGTTGGCGAATTTTCCTTTTGAATTGTAAGGAAACTTTTTGAAGTTCACATCTTCAAAGATATCCTCCTGCGAGACTTTTTCTGAATGTAGAATCTCTGCAAGCGAGATATTATGACAAACATTTTTCAACCATTCTTCAATTGTTGGAGAATCTTTAAGGTACTTATCTCGGATAACTTTAATCTGATTCTCGCTCACATCTAATTTTGTAATTTGTTTTAATTCTGTTTCCATCTTTTTACAAACCTCTTATCTCCTCTTTAAAATCTTTTATATCCTGAAAGTCTCTATATACTGAAGCAAATCTTATGTAAGCCACGTGGTCAAGTTTTTTTATTCCACGCACAACAAGTTCACCTATCTTTTTGCTCTGCACTTCTTTCTTCCCAAGATTTACTATTTTTTCTTCAATTTCGTTTATCATTTTATTTATTTTTTCTTTTGGAACAGGACGCTTTTCAAATGCTCTATCAATCCCCCCTTCAAGTTTCTCGCGAGAAAACTTTTCGCACCGTCCGTCTTTTTTTATTACAAAAATCTCGGCGCGACTTACTTTCTCATAAGTTGTGAATCTTTTTTCACACTTTAGGCATTCTCTTCTTCGACGTACACCCTCGGGCGAATCTCTTTTATCTGTAACTTTCGTATCTTCAGAGCAAAACGGACATTTCATGTTGATTGGTTGAACATACAATATGTTGTATACCTATATTTAACAAATACCACAAATTGTATTTTACAATAGCCTTAAAACCATTCTCTTTAAATATTTTAGTCACTATTCGCGGATTATGAAAATTATTGGCGTTTGAATAAGTTATTGGGAAGTATTTCCAATCTCTTCGATATTTGCAAGATTCATTGTACCTTTTGCCCAATCAACATTATAAGGAACTGAAAATTTAATATATTTCTTTGTTGGTTTTAAATTATCTCCTGAAATTTCTATGGTTGCGAAATACCTTTCGTTCTCAACTAAAAAATCTCTTCTTCCAGAAGAAGAAAAGGTGATTCTTTTTTCTCTGCTACCGATCTCAAATAGGTCCAAAAATTCCCACCCTCCTTCAGGAGTAATATCTTTGTTTTCTTTATCGATCGGAATTAATCCATAAGTTCCTTGAACTTGATACCTTGTATCTTTCGGTACTCCTGACCATTTTAAAATATCTGGTTCATCAATCAAACAATCTTTTGTATTTCCACTTTCAGTAACTACTGAAATTATCCTAACACGGCAATTCTTTGCAACAATTTTACCTTGATTAACTATTTTTAAACGAAAAAGTCTTAATGTGATATCTGAATAAAAATCTATGACGTATGGTTTATTATTTCCAAACCCAACTTTTATTACTGGCTTATTCCGCCAATCCCAAAAAGTCTTCCCAAATAATGCGACAAGAACAGCTAACAAAGTAACTATAGTCAATACATCTACTCCCATAAAACAAAATTTGGAAGAAGAGTTTTTAATGATTATTGTATTCTAATATTCGGACACTATTCGGATGAATCTAAGACTTATCGACCACTTTAGAATTATCTTGACTGGGTTCTAACTTATCTAGATAATGTTTATAAAATAAAGTTATTATTGCTATGCTATGAGGTTTGAAATTGATATTAGTGGTAGCGATATCTTTGACCCGGACTATGTTATTTGTATCTCAAGTAAGGAGTTATTTAATGGGAGGAGAATAATAAAGGGTTTTAAGATTGATGAAGAACTTATAAAAACATTAATAAAAAAATGGAAGGGAAATAAATATAGGTATTATTATGACCAATATGAACAAACAAGAGGCACTTTTAAGGTTAGAATATATTGTATAATCATATATTATTTATTTAAATCTTTAGGGATTCGGGAAAAGATTTCCTTAACAATCTGTAGGGATTTTTCTGGAAGAGAAAACACAGTAAATCAAAATCTAAAGTTTCTGTTTGAGAATGAAGGGGGGATGACTATGGGTATTCCATTATACCAGAAACTTCCCTCTTCATCCTTATCCCATTGGTATGCTCGTAATATGGCAAACGATAGTGAAAATCGATTGGATACTTATGTGAATATTTCTTTAGAAGATATAGAAAAATTTCTTAGAAAAAGAAAATAGTTACACCAATGATTCGTTAGAATGTAACACCCAATTAGCCCCCCCAAATAGCATTGGTTGAACCGCATGGCTTTTGATGTAACTATTTCAAGAAAATACTATTTATAAATCTTTTTAGGGATTTCATTGTTCAGTTAATTTATTCTCTTGTCATTTTCTCACCCCCTTTGACTTTCCAGTCAAACTCCTCCAATTTTATTAGTTTAAGATACTTCCTGGTCAAAATCACTAACCATCCTCGCTGTGGCAGACTTTAAGGGCAAGTCTAAAATCATTAGTTACTTTAATAAACCTCCAATCACCGAGAGTATTTATGACGACAATGACCCTCGCTAAAGAAAGAAGCCGCAAAGAAATAGAGAAAATCCTACACCCTTTAGTTAAAGAATGGTTCTTTTCAAAGTTCAAGGATTTTTCCCTTACTCAAAGGTATGGAATAATGGCTATCTGGGAAAGGAAGAACATTCTCATTTCTGCCGAAACGGGGGGGACGAAGACCCTAACTTCATTTCTCTCAATACTAAACTATCTTGTTATCCTCGCTGAAAAAGGCGAGCTTGAAGATAGGATTTACGCGGTGTATACTTCTCCACTAAAAGCGCTTAGCAATGACATCCATAAGAATCTCATAGAACCTCTTGAGGAAATTGAAAAAATTGCAGAAGAAAAAAAAATAAAACTCCAAAAAATCCGCGTCGGTTTAAGAACGGGCGATACGACTATCGCCGAAAGAGCGAAGATGTCAAGAAAACCCCCTCACATTTTCATAACAACTCCAGAATCTTTAGCAATTGTTCTTACCTCTCCAAAGTTTGTTGAGAATTTAAGGAAAACAGAATTCTGCGTGATTGATGAAATCCATTCTCTTGACAATAAAAGAGGAGTCTATCTGAGTCTTACTCTTGAAAGATTAAATGAAGTTTCCTCGGTCTGGCCAGTTAAAATTGGTTTAAGCGCTACAATCGAACCAATGGACGAAGTCGCAAAGTATCTTGTTGGTTCTGCCCCTGATAGAAAAGTTCAAATCGCGAAAGTCCGACTGAACAAAAAAATTGATGTTCAGGTTTTGAGTCCCGCGAAAAACATAATCGAAGACGAAGGTTTGCACCTTAAAATGTACAATCTTATGTCAGAACTTATTCAAGAACACAAGACAACTTTAATTTTTACAAACACGCGTTCAGCGACGGAGCGAGTTGTCAATTATCTCAAGGAAAAGTTTCCTACCGAATATGGGGATGACAACATCGCTGCGCACCATTCATCTCTTAGCAAGGACCATCGATATGATATTGAAGAACGATTGAGAGCAGGAACTCTTAGGGTTGTTGTTTGTTCTACAAGTCTTGAACTCGGAATCGACATTGGATTCATTGACCTTGTTCTTATGCTCGGCTCGCCGAAATCCAGCTCGCGAGCACTCCAGCGTTTAGGTCGTGCGGGTCACAAACTCCACAGCGTTTCAAAAGGCAGATTTATAATTCTCGACCGAGACGACTTAGTCGAATGCTGCGTAATCCAAAAAGAAATGAACGAGAAAAAAATTAACAAAATCCGTTTCCCACAAAATTGTCTCGACGTTCTCTCACAACAGATTTACGGCATGGCAATATACAAAGTCTGGGAAGAGAAAGAACTCTTTGACACAATCAAGAAAAGTTATTGTTATCATAAACTCTCAAGAAAAGATTTCCTAGATATAATTAGTTACCTCGCCGGAGAATACGCTCTTGAGAAAAATAATGTCTATGGAAAAATATGGTATGATCCAATTACAAAACAAATCGGTAAAAGAGGAAAGCTCGCCCGAGTCATGTACCTCACAAATATCGGAACAATTCCCGAAGAATCTTTCGTGACCGTCAAGATAGCACCGTCTGGAGAAAGCGTCGGCGTCATTGACGAATCCTTCCTCGGGCGCATGAAAAAAGGCGACGTCTTCGTTCTCGGTGGAAAAAAATACCAGTACAGATACACTAAAGGAATGAATCTTTATGTCTCTTCCCAAGTCACAAGAAACCCCAACATTCCCTCGTGGTTTTCTGAAATGCTCCCATTAAGTTATGACTCTGCTATGGAAATAAACAAATTCAGAAAGTTGATGAGAAAAAAATTAGAATCAAATATTTCAAAAAACAAAACGCTCGAATTCATCTCAACGTATTTATATGTTCCAAAAGACACTGCAGAAGCGATTTACAATTATTTCCTTGAGCAACACTCTTTCTTGGAAATTCCTCATGAAGACCTAATCGTTATTGAAAAGTTCAGAGACGAAGGTAAGAATTATTTGTTGTTTCACACACTTTACGGACGGAGAGTGAATGACGCGCTCTCTCGCGCGTTCGGTTACGCGATTGGAAGCATGGGCGGCAGAGATATCGAAATTGGAATAACTGATAATGGATTTTATCTTGCAGGAGAAAGGCTGACAATCAAAAGAGCTCTAGAAGAATTGAATGAGGAAAATCTCGAAAAGATTTTGAAAGAAGCGATAGACAAAACGGACGTCTTAGCCCGAAGATTCAGGCATTGTGCGACGCGCTCACTTATGATTCTAAGAACCTACAAAGGTCGTTCAAAAACCGTCGGCAAACAACAAATGAAATCCCATTTCCTTTTAGCAGCAGTTAAAAAAATAAGCAACGAGTTTCCGATTTTGAGGGAAGCCCGAAGAGAAGTCCTTGAAGATTTAATGGACATCGAAGGCGCGAAGCTTATTCTTAGAGGCATAAAAAA
The DNA here is from genome assembly GCA_018821425.1 of Nanobdellota archaeon. Taxonomy (GTDB): domain Archaea; phylum Nanobdellota; class Nanobdellia; order Pacearchaeales; family GW2011-AR1; genus ASMP01. The sequence goes on along the minus strand of JAHJMH010000023.1, from coordinate 19 downwards.
TAAAAAGATAAATATCAAT
>JAHJMH010000022.1 GCA_018821425.1 Nanobdellota archaeon | reverse complement strand
TATAAAATCTCTCGTTGCTTTTTCAGACCTTGAGGAGAAAATAAGTTTTAACGATTTAATACCCATTCCCCCTTTTACCATCGGTGTTATACCTTTAGGCCCTATTACTATTCCTGTAATTGTCTATCCGCAAATAGGACTTGACGTCGGGATAAGTGGAAACATAGGCGAGCTTGAAACAGGAATTTCTCAAGAAGTAAGTTTCACCGCGGGATTGAAATATGAAAATGGCTCGTGGTCTCCTATTGCAGATTTTTCAAATGAGTTTGATTTTGATTCTCCCACAATAAAAATTCAAAATCTTGATTTCAGAGCTTTTGCCGGACCGACGATAAAGTTTCCAATATATAATGTTGCAGGTCCTTACGGGTCAGTTCCAGGATTTATTGGATTTGAAACGGACGAGAAAGGGTGGGTTGTGAGTGGCGGACTCGAAGCACTTGTAGGAATTCATGCGCAAATATTCGGAAAAACGTTGGCCGATTATTCCGCGAAAGTTTTTGAGATGAAGAAGGTTGTTGGGGAAGGGGGGTTTGTGCAAGAGACGCCGGGAGAGCCAGGGTTGGAAGGATTAGAAGGGAAGATAGCTTTTGTTTCAAATAGAACTGGGGAAGAGGAAATATGGGTAATGAATGCGGATGGGTCTGATCAAAAAAGCTTAACAGATCCCCCAACACGAGGATTTTATCCCGTTTGGTCACCGAATGGAAATAGAATCGCTTTTATCTCTCTTGAGAGGGGCAAGAATTACAAAGATATAGTGATAGCTAACTCGGATGGATCTGGCTCCACTAATATCACGCAAAACGGTAAAAGCTCCGGTATAGATTTCTATGACGGATTTTTTCCAGGAGCTCCATCTTGGTCTCCTGATGAAACCAAAATTGCGTTTCACTCTAGTGAAGCAAGTTCATACTCTGATATTTACATCATAAATTCTGATGGAAAAAGTTTAAGATATATCACAAAGGATCATCCTAACCAAAAAGGAGAAAATTCTTCTGAGCATGCATTTTTTAACCGATATCCAAGATGGTTTCCCAATGGAAAAGAGATTTTATTCACTAGGATAAAGGAGGGGGAACGTGGGTCAAGTATTTATGAAATAAACTCAGATGGAACTAACCTAAGAAGAATTACTGAGGGGAGAATATGGGAAGGATCTAGCTTTGTGAATCCGGTGCCTTCTCCAGATGGAACTTCCATAGCATTTATTCTGAATGGAAAACAAATTAACATAACAGATAGAAATGGATTTGGGAGGAGAATAATCAAAACGGAATCTTTGAGAAAAGTAAAATTGACCGAAAGCAATGGTAACTACGTCAATTCTCAACCAAGTTGGTCTTCAAAATAAAAATATAGATGATCAAAAAATAATTCTAAGCAAGAGGAATAAGTTCCCCGCACTTTGTTTCATCCCAAATACTGTAAAGCTTTGTAGAGACAAGCCCTGGAGCATATTTACTAAGTCGAACATAACTTTCAGTTCCCCCATTAACAATCCCATTTATTTGAATCTGGTAACAAAGGTCTATGCCCGTGAAGTTGATATAATTTTGATTCATAGAACCTGCTGCGGGAAGATCTGTGCTCAAAAATATAAATGGCTCAGCACTCGTGAAAACTTCGCCAACAGTTCCAGAATTTACTATTGTATCTGTTAACTCACAATTTCCAGCCCCATCAGGTCCAAATCCTGCATCACAAACACAAGTTGCTGTACAATGAGCCGGCAATGGAGTTCCATCACATTCAACACCAACATCCTCCGGAGGAAGCCAATTTCCCTCGCAAGAAGTTGGAGCTGCCGAAACACAAGAGGTAGTATCAAATTGGCACTTACTGATGGTCATATCGCAACTTAAGGTTCCAGATACAAATCCAAGAAGAACACAAGTCTGACCATTCAAATTACTTCCATCGCATTGCTCATTTATAGCAGGATTCTCTCCATTTGGATTTTGAATTATACTATCGCCGCAAATCCCAGTGTCCGGATTTCCCGTTTCGCCGCCGCCGGAAGCGGCTCCCAGTGAACCAAGGCTGTAGGAAAGCGTGTCTGAACAAACCTGTTCACTTCCAAGTTCATCCACAAAGTAAGGAGTTATGTCAAACCTGTTCGCACCAATCAAAACATTTCCAGTAGAAGTGTCAATACTTTTCGTTTTTGATTCAAGAGCATTTATTCCTTCGCCGAATTCAATCACTCCGCTGTTATCCGTAACATTAAAGAAATTAATCTTAACACCCGCTAGTAACCCCCCTGCCGAACTTCTCTCGAGCGTAACAACGTAGACTCCTGCAACTCCTCCCTTTTGAACAGCGGGCGATTTGAATGCAATGTCTCGACATTTTTGATCTAACTCAATTGTTTCTGCACCGCTCTGAAGAACGTTTCTTATCACGACCCAGATAATTCCAACCGCTACAAGAACAAGAAGTATAATGATTAGCGTCGCTACAATTGCAGATAAACCAGATTTATTTTTTGATAGCATCAAAGAACGTAAATGCTCCCCTCCTCTTTTCATAAATAAATAAACAAAAACGAATTTATAAAAGTAACTAAGAACTAAAAAAATAAAACAGAATCAAATAAAAAATAATTACTGTGTTGGAATTTCCTGTCCAGAGCCCTGATTGCTGAACAACTCCGGGAACCTATCTTGGAAACACTCTGCAGCAACAAGATTAATGGTCTGGTTTTGACCATTTTCATTTTGACCCAAATTCAATGGAACCGGCTGGCATGATGCTGCTTGTTGCGCAATATTCAAGATAGCATATTGAATCCCTTGGTTCTGTCCTCGAACAACGTACCCGTTAATCTTCGGACTGATGACAAAGGCATACAAAACTACTACAAGAAGTACTGCAATAACCGCAATCAAAATTTTCACCAGCTTCTCGTTTGTTTCAACCATAACAAAATTAAACAACTCCTCTTTAAAAACATTTCGTTAAAACAAAATTTAAAAATGAGGTTACCATCCAAAAACATGGAAGACAGAATAACTCTCGAAAAAATAGAAAAATATAAATCGCTGACGACGGAGGCGCTACACATAATAAAAAAATCAATAATCTCAGGAAAGGAAAAAGAAGCTAAAGAAATAATTGACATGGCTTCAAATTATATTTCTGACGCAGAACATTTTGAAAAAAAAGCAGATTTAGTAAACGCGTTCGCAGCACTGAATTACGCTCATGGCTGGATCGACGCTGGCGTTCGCCTCGGAGTTTTCAACGTCGACGACGATAGGTTGTTTACAATTAAATAATCATTCTCTAATTAAAATATTTCTAAACTGAATAAGAATAGAAACGAACAAGCCGAAAGAAGAAATGATAATCTGAAAAGCATTAAAGCAAGAAGTATTGAATAGCGTCGCAGATAAATAAAATAAGATAACAAAATTAAGTAAGTTTCCAAACCAACCTAACAATTCCGCATCCATTTTAAAAAAGTCGAATAATGCCAAAAATGAGAAGTCCAAGAGCAATAATCCCTAAAGCCCATAAAACGGAATCAAGAATTTTCTTAGTCCTCTTTTTCATAGCCAAAATAAGGAGGCATTACTTTTAAATTTGTTGTTTGGTTCCCTCAAATTTTTCTATTTTATTAGGGGGTTCCTAATCCTTCGGATAATTTGTCGGCTCACGCCGAAATGATTATAAAGTTTATTTCTTACCGGATTTTATGTCAGAAACAAAAAACGGACAGGCAATTTTTCTTATTGGTCGTCGAAACCATCCCTCAAGAAAAAGTTAAAACTCGCGAGGTCGCTTCTTGCTCCACTCGTGCCCCCTTCGTTCGGTCAAGCAACATTCTCCTAATTCCTTCACCCAATTCATCCCTCACCCATAACGATAAAATCTTATAAAGAATCTAATCATTTTTAATTATGCAAAGGAAATACATCGTAATGACCGGCGGGGTGCTTTCCGGATTAGGGAAAGGCGTCGCTCTCGCAAGCATAGGAAAAATTCTTTCTTCGAACTATAAAGTTGTGCCCATCAAATGCGACGGTTATCTTAATGCGGACCCAGGAACTATGAGCCCAACTGAACATGGCGAAGTCTTCGTGCTGGACGACGGCACAGAAGTAGACATGGACTTCGGTCACTATGAAAGATTTCTAAACATAAGCTGTGAGAGCATTTGGAACCTCACAATGGGAAAGGTCTTCGACATGATTCGTGAAAAAGAGAGAAAGGGAGATTACCTCGGAAAAACGGTTCAGATGATTCCCCACGTTTCAGATTTCATAAAAAACTATTTCGTTGAAACAGGAGAAAAAACAAACGCAGACATCGTCCTTATCGAAATAGGCGGCACCGTCGGCGATTTGGAAAACGAACTCTACATCGAAGCGATAAAAAACCTTGCGCAAGATATCGGAAAAGAAAATGTTCTTTTTATTCATTTGACTTACGTGCCGATTCCAATGGGCGTAAATGAACAAAAATCAAAACCAACGCAACAGAGCGTAGCCCTCTTGAAACAAAGAGGAATAGATCCTCAAATAATAATCGCGCGCTGCTCGCAAATGCTAACCGATAACGTAAAAAAGAAAATCGCGCGCAGCGCAAACTTGAACGAGGAAGAAATAATCACCGGCGTCGACGTCGACAACATATACAAAATTCCAATAATTTTTGAGAAGCAAGGAATCTCCCAACTTTTAGCAAGAAAACTAAACATTCCAGTTCAACACAATTTGGAAAGGTGGAAAGACCTCATAATGAAAAGAGAAAACGCTCAGGACGAAATCACAATCGCGATAGCGGGAAAATACACTGCACTCGAAGATTCATACGCGAGCATCGTTGAGGCAATCCATCACTGCGAAGCGCACCTTAACGTCAAGGTAAAAATAAAATGGATTGAAACCTCCGACGAAAAACTCCGAGACGAGATGCTAGGAAAAGTTCATGGTGTAATTGTTCCGGGTGGCTTTGGAAGTAGGGGCGTAGAAGGGAAAATATCAATGATAAAATATTGCCGAGAAAATAAAATTCCTTTTCTTGGAATATGCTACGGACTTCAATTAGCCGTGGTGGAATTCGCGAGAAACGTTTGCTCTCTCTCGGGCGCGAACACAACAGAAGTAGACCCTCAATGCAAATACCCCGTAATTGATTTTGTTGAAGGTCAAGAAAAAATAGAAAGAAAGGGCGGAACGATGCGACTCGGAGAATATCCAGCCTTGATAAAAGAAGGGAGTCTAATTGAATCTCTTTACAATTCAAACAAAGTCTCGGAGAGACACCGGCATAGATACGAAGTTAATCCAGAATTCCACAAAATCCTTCTTGAAATGGGTTTGGTTTTCTCTGGAGTTTCTCCAGACGGAAAACTGGTGGAATTTTTGGAACTCCAAAAAGAAGTTCATCCTTACTTCGTCGCAACGCAAGCGCATCCTGAATTGAAATCGAAGCTCGAAAGTCCGGCGCCAATGTTCTTCGGGTTAGTAAAGGCCGCAATTGAAAGAGCAAACAGCCTCGGAACATGGAACAAAGAACTAACAAAAGATGTCTCATTTGAAATAGATTCTAACTCATCGAGTTAAATTAATAAACCTCTTCTCCTTTTTTAACTAATGAAAAAACAGGTGATAGTTCTAAGTCTCGGTGGTAGCTTAATTATTCCCGACAACGTGGATATAGGATTTCTTCTTAAATTCAAAAAAATAATTCTTAGAAATACAAAAAAGTATAAGTTCGTTGTTGTTTGCGGTGGCGGCTCAATCGCGAGAAAATACATCGCCGCCTTGCGAGAAGCCGGAATGTCGGAAAAACTTCAAAGCTTCTCAGGAATTTCAGCGACGAGAATGAACGCACGATTCATGACTTATTTGTTCAGCCGAGACCCCGGAGCAGGAATTCCGCACACAGTAGAAACTCTAAAATCATATCTCAAAAAAGAAGATGTCGTTTTCTGCGGAGCTTTAGAATACAAGCCCAACCAAACTTCGGATTCAACAGCAGCATCTTTGGCTTCCAAATTCAAAACAATTTTCATAAATCTTACAAACGTCGCAGGTCTCTTCACCAAAAATCCAAAAAAGTACAAAGACGCCAAGTTTATTTCAGAAATAACCTGGAAAGATTTTGACAAGATGGCTAACGCGAGCAAATTCGCACCAGGTCAACATTTCGTCCTCGATCAATCCGCTTCAAAGATAATCATGAAACACAAAATCCCAACATACATTCTAGGTCAAAATTTGAAAAATCTTGAAAAAGTTTTGCGCGGAAAGAAGTTTAGGGGAACGGTTATTGAAGGTTGATGTAAGAGGGAGGATTTAGGTTTACATCCGCAGAGAGTACACAAACCCAACTTAATTTGGTCTTCCAGCATGTTATGTCTAATTGTTCGAAGGCACTAAACTTTGAGAATTAAAGATAGTTAAAGATGGCACTTCAATACCCCCGACCACCCACCCCTAAATAGCAGATTGTCGCTTTAAGAAAAAACGGGCAGGGGCCTGTCCTTCGGACAGATAATCTGCTTCGCAAAAAAATAAATTCCGGCTTTCGCCGGATTAAATTATCTTTTATTAAATCCTGCAAAGATAATCATTAAAACAATAAGAACACCCATTATTCCACCAAAAGCCCAACCGAAAGCACTTCCAAATGCACTTATTATTGCTGTTGCCGCTCCAGTTGATAAAAGAACAATAGCC
>JAHJMH010000021.1 GCA_018821425.1 Nanobdellota archaeon | reverse complement strand
TGATAATGTTCCAGTTCTACCAGAATATTGCGCAACAACACGCGATGGATATGCATCCCGCGATGAGAAAATTTGTTAAGACTTAGTTAGAATTTCGTGTTTTTTCAACTCACCAGCCAACAGAACTTATTCACTTTTCTTAGTTGCTCTTACCCCGAGACTATGAAGCCTGCTGAACTGAGCCCAGTTGCAACAGAAGAACACCCATGGACCTACACCGAATCTCGCGACGGCACCATCTGTTGGACTCCAATAATATGATCTCATTTAGAAACATCCATGGCAGAATTTATAAATAATGGTAAATTATACTTTTTATGGAAAAAATTGTTTCTTTTGATAAGCAGGGAAGATTGTACATTCCTGAAGAACTTAGAAGAATTTTAAAAGTCAGAACCTTGCGGGCAAGAGTTCATGATGAATCCATTTTAATTGAACCAATTGAAGAGGATCCTCTTGAAGCTCTCGGAAAACTTGGAAAAGAAAGGCTCAAAGGAAAATCAATTGAAAAATTAAAGAAAGAGGCAAGAGGAGAGATTGAAAAAGATGCCGCTAAAAAAATACGCGGATTCTGATTTTTTTCTTGCTTTGTTGAAAAATTCTGATTGGCTTAAAGAAAAAGCAAGAAAGATTTATGAAAAGAACAAGGGCAATATTTATGTTACGCCTTTTACAATTGCGGAGTTGATGATTGTTTGCGTCAGAGAAAAGATTCATATGAGAGAAACCTTATTTCAAATATCAAGGATTGCTAATTTGGAGTTTTCAAATTGGGAGTTATTTTTTAGGGGTGCAAAATATGTCGAAGAAGGAGCAAGTGTTTTTGATGCGCTGCTAATGGCTTCCACAGGGGAAAATGAAATAATCAGTTCTGATAAAATATATGAAAAATTCGGTTTCCGAGTTATTGATTTGAAGGGATGATTAAAGATTATAAATAATTAGAGATGGTTCTAAACTCTGCTCTAGAAAATTCTGAATAGGCTCTGCTTCCCCTTATTTTTATTTGGAGACCTCCAGTCCAAGTTCTTCTAGCTTCGGTCGAAATTCCAACTGGTGCAAATTTTCTCCGAGAGAGATTGGGTCTTGCTTTTCTTAGAGAATCGAAGGTTATTCTGTAAGGGAAAAAGGATAAACCACTATTAACATCTAATTCCGGCTCGCCATATTCTAATCTATTTGGTCCATGAATTTCTTCCCCATCAATCGTCCTGGACACATAGAGTGTTCCTTGTAAGAATGGGATTACCAAGTCTGTTTCGGGATCTAAATCTGACATGTTCACTATAGAGATTATCCATTTAAATAAATTTCTAAGTTAAAAATAAACTCAACGTTTAAAAACAATAATTCTTTTTGTTAAGAATGAATAACGAAGGGAAAGGAAGTTTCAAAGGAATTTTTATCGCGATGTTTGCGTCGCTTATTATTGCATCGATGTGGAACAGTGTTCCCATTTTCAAGAACACAGCGCACGCAGTTCTTGACCCGACTTTAGGAGTTCTTCTAAATTGGAGTTACGTTAGTGGCATGGGAATTGTTGTTTTTATTATGGCTCTGGTAACGACGCTGACTCAAAAATACGGAACGGACCAGGAAACTATGAGGGAGTTGAAAAAAGAGCAGAAAGAACTTCAGGCGAAAATCAAGAGTCTTGAAAGAGGTTCAAAAGAATATAGTGAACTGAGTATGAAATCGCTTGAGATGATGAGTCCTATGATGAAACTTAGCATGAGGCCAGTTATTTACACTGCAATTCCATTTATTCTTTTGTTCAGATGGTTTTCTGATTTCTTCACAGTGGCGGGAGACGTCAGACTCTTCGGATTATCATGGTTCTGGTTTTATCTTATCGGCTCAATAATATTCAGCAGCATTCTAAGAAAAGTTTTCAAGGTTGCATGATGGAAGAAAATCAGAGATTTTCAAACATTCGTTATAGGGGGAACAAATAACAAATGGAAGAAAAAGAACAAGAACTTATGCTTAAATTGAGTATGTTTGAACAACAAATGCGTCAGTTGCAACAGCAATTTCAAGCGGTTGAGGAGAGTATAACTGAACTTATGTCGTTGGACATCGGGCTCGATGAGATAAAAGGCTCTACTGGAAAAGAAGTCCTTGCCCAAATAGGAAGGGGTATTTTTGTCAAGGCAGAAATTAAATCAGAAGATCTAACTGTCAATGTGGGTAATAAAAATCTCGTTAAGAAAAGTGTTCCTGAAACGAAAGAGATTTTGAAAGAACAAATAGAAAAACTGGAAGGCGTTAAGAAAGGTCTTGAAGAAAAAATGGATGAAGTTCAGGAAGAGGCGAAGAGGTTGATACTTGAGGCGCAGAAAGAATAATTATTTTCTTTTCCTACACTTCTTGACAAAATCGCTGTATTTCTGAATTCCAAATTCTGAGACAATTCCTTTTATGTATTTCTTAGGAACGAATTCAAAGGCAGGATTTTTTATCTTGACATTTTTTAGGGCTTTGTTCCAAACTTCATTGATGGACCTTTGCTCGATAGGAACTTTCTTAGAAGTAAATTTCCACGAATCAGCAAATATGTAAACTGGAATTTTGTTGTAGTGTGCAAGCTCCGCAATTTGGTAACTTCCTATTTTATTTATTATTCCTTCGCTGAGAAGAGCATCTGCGCCGAGGAAAATTTTGTTAGCGAAGATTTTATCTTTACTATTTTGTTTTTCAATCGCGAAGGCGGCGGCAGAATCCAAAAACATAGTTACTTTTATTCCCGCCTTGCTGAGTTCGCGCGCAGTCTTTCGACCTTGATACAATGGCCGCGTTTCAGTGTTATAAACTTGGAATTTTTTTCTTTTCTTTTTCGCATAAACGAGGGCATTTGAGACGCTTGAAGAATGGCAATGTGTGAAAATTCTGTCATTACTTTTTATAAGTTTTAAAGATTGGTTATTTATTCTATCTTGAGAATCTTTTAAGTGTTCAAGTATTTTGTTTAGAGACTCACCGGATTCCGCGAGGCTGAGTGCATATTGCATCATCGGTTCTGTTGGTCGTGATTCCAAGAGTACTTTTTTTGAAGTCTTAGATGGGAAAAGAGAATATGCTTTAACTGCGGCCTCTGCAATGTTTCTCGCACCCTGGATTTTTATTGATTTTATATCTTTAACAATTTGGTTAAATTTCTTTTTGTCTCCTCTTTTCATATAAGACTATGGAAACGTCAATATAAAAATTATTCTGATTTCGACAAACAAGGTGGAGAAGATTTAAAAATTAGATTGGAGTAATGTTTTTATGTTAGAGAGTTTAATTAATCCGAGTCGACTGGAAAAGGGTCCGATAAAGATGTTTTTTATCGGTATAGTTTATGCATCACTATCTCTCTTATTAGTGAAATGGTTTTTCTCAGGGGACTCTGTACTTTCGCAATACTCTGGAATGATTGTTGTTACTTTCTGTGTGATGTTCTCTCTTCCGTTCTTTTATTATATAATAAGACAAGAAGAGGATGAGGATGAAAAAGTTTTTGGAGTTCTCGGGGTTTGGAGAATACATAAAGATGCAATATTTTCTTTCATGTGGCTCTTTATGGGATTCATCGTCGCGTTTTCGTTTTGGTTTATAGTTCTTCAAGATTCGACGCTCTTCAATGCGCAAATAGAAACTTTCTGCAGCATAAACAGTCTTGGAACAGTGCAAAGTTGTGTTGAAGGTTACAGCTTTGCTGCGCGAGAGGTCATAACAGGTTCGACAACAAACGGAATAAGATTCATTTCAATAATTGAGAATAATGTTTATGTTATGATTTTCACTCTTCTTTTATCATTGATATTTGGGGCGGGAGCCATCTTTGTTCTCGCTTGGAATGCGAGTGTTATTGCCGCCGCAGTGGCAATCTTTACAGACCACACACTCAAGGGAATTCCACTTGGAATCTCGAGGTATATGATTCATGGACTTCCTGAAATTTCGGCATATTTTATAACTGCGCTTGCCGGAGGAATTTTTGGAGTGGGAGTTTTGAGAAACGGATTTAGAGGAAAAAGATTCGTTCATGTTTTCGAGAATGTGCTGATTCTGCTTTTCATAGCGTTAATTATTCTCGTTCTATCTGCGGCGATAGAAGTTTATATTACGCCGTTGTTATTTTAGTGAATTCAAGTTCTATAAAATTTAAAAACAAAGAATATTAAGATTAATTATGGTTTACGTTCTGATTGGTTCTCTGGTGACTAGTTTTATCCTGACTTTTTTCACAATGCCTTTCTGGATAAAGAAGGCGAAGATGGCGGGACTTGTCTGGGAAGATATGAATAAGTACGAAAGGCCAAAAAACATTGCTGGCTCGGGAGGACTTGTTGTTGTTATTTCATTTGTTGTCGGTGTTCTTTACTACATCGCCATAAGAACTTTTGTGATAAAGGATGTGGACGGAATAAGCATAAAGATTTTTTCCTTGTTGAGCGTCATACTTCTTTTGACAATAGTCGGAATAATTGATGATCTATTTGGGTGGAGAAATAAGGGTCTTTCAATGAGGACGAGAATTTTCCTTGCTATAATTGCCTCAATTCCACTCGTTGTTATTAATGCAGGGGTTTCTAAGATGTCCTTCCCCTTTTTAGGAGTTGTAGAGTTTGGTATTCTTTATCCGCTTCTCTTGATTCCCTTGGGTGTTGTGGGTGCGACAACAACTTTCAATTTTTTGGCAGGTTTCAACGGGCTTGAGGCAGGACAGGGGATTATTGTCGTTGGATTCTTATCTCTTGTTGCTTACTTGACTGGAACTGCTTGGCTCGCGGTAGTTGGATTGACAATGGTTGCGTCGCTTGCGGGCTTTTGGTTTTACAATAAAAATCCGGCAAAAGTTTTCCCAGGAGATTCTTTAACCTGGAGTATTGGGGCACTTATCGCAGCAATGGCAATCCTAGGAGATTTTCAGAAAATTGCAATATTTGTTTTTATTCCTTACATACTTGAAACAGGACTTAAGTTAAGAGGCGGGCTTAGAAAACAATCCTTTGGAAAACCAAATGAAGACGGGAGCCTTGAACTTCCTTATGAAAAGATTTATGGATTGGAGCATGCGGCGATAGCCATCCTTAAAAAAATGAAGCCGAGCAAAAAGGCTTACGAGAATGATGTAGTTTGGCTTATTCACGGATTCCAGATTTTAATTATTATTTGGGCATACCTGATTTTTATGTAAAACATTCTCACCAATAAAGTTTTAAAACCAATTCTCCATCTCCTTAACATGAGCGAAGAAACTATTGACATTAATTTTTCAAGGTTGAAAAAAATTATAGGAAAGAATAATTGGGTTCTCTGGTTTTCGATATTAACAGTATTCTTCATTCTTGTATCTATAGTAGTTCAAACTCAATTCGGTTCGGGTTTCTTTGGGAGATTTTCTCTGTTCCAGTTTTTTCTTCTATTGCCCTCGATGCTCTGGGCTTTTTTAGCGTTTATGCTGGCACTCTCGGCTGTAGCCGCATATTATGAGAGATATTCATTAATGTTTATCCCTATTTTGTTATGGCTCATATTTACAACTGGTTTTGTGAGAACGCAAAATTTTTCTGGGCTGAAAGATGTAAGCACTGGTAACTGGACACTGGGGCCAGATTTGGATCCGTTTTTATACCTAAGGCATGCGACGGAAATTTCTCAAGGAACGCTTCAAGACCCCGATATCATGAGGTCTGCTCCGCTGGGAACAAAAAATTACGCGTATGTAAGTATGATGCCTTGGGCCATCTTCTTTATTTACAAAGCCATCTCATTGATTACAGCCACCTCTATTACATACGCTGCAGTCATAGCACCCGTTATTTTTTCCGTTCTGGCTACACTCTTCTTTTTCCTTTTCGTAAGAACTTTGTTCACATTTAAATTTTCAGAGAAGAAAGCTACGCTGGCTTCAATTATCGCAACGGTTTTTTACATTTTCAATGCCTCAATGCTCCACAGAACTACTGGAGGAATTCCTGAAATTGAAAGCTTAGGAATGGTTTGGTTCTGGCTGGCATTTTTGTTTTTCATATTAGCATGGAAACAGGAAAGCATTCGAAGAAGGATTTCATATGGGGTCCTCGCAGGATTATTCACTGGAGCCATGTCTTTCACTTGGGGGGGATTCAGATATATCTATATGACTTTTGCCCTGGCTGCATTTTTGGCATTTTTATTCCAAGCAGAGAGAAGGAGAAATATGATAATTTTTTGTTCTTGGGGAAGTGTAGCTCTCCTTATAGAATTGATAAAAACAAAGAGCTTGTACTCTGTGATATCGGGAATTAGTAATACTGGTTTAGCATCAGGGATTCTATTTATCATGTTTGTCGATTGGATGATTAACAAACAAAAAATAAAAGAGATTTTGAAAATAGAAAAAAGATTGGGGCTTTCAAGAAGCATACGCTCAATAATCGTTGCATTAGTACTAGGATTTATTGGTATGCTCATATTAAAACCTCATTTTGTTTTGGGGCTTTTTTCGCAAGTAATCAACGGTCTCTTACATCCTTTTGGGGGGGGTAGAGTTGGCTTGACTGTTGCAGAGAATAGGGCTCCTTATTTTGCAGAAGTGTTCCAAAGCTTTGGATATCTCTTTTGGGCGTTCTTCATGGGGACAATAATTATGTTTTATGAAGCAATAAAAGACTTCAGTAAGAAAATAAAACTCAGACTCAACCTGCTATTCATAATCTTCCTTGTTACTTTCATATTTAGCCGAATTTCTGAAAGTAGTTTGTTAAACGGGGATAATGCAATTTCGAAGTTACTTTATTTTGGAGGCCTGATTGCTTTCGGACTTGCAGTTTTATACACCTACATAAAAGCTTACAAAGACCACGATGAAAAAACAATTTCGGACTTTAGAGAAATCAAATTTTCATATCTTCTAATTTTGTCATTTTCATTCTTCGCAATCATTTCCATGAGGGGTGCAGTGAGATTGTTCTTTATCATAGCTCCGCTGCTGATTATTCTTTCTTCTTACTTTATTATAAGATTTTCGGAGTATGCTATGAAAGGGAAAAATTCTACTTCCAAGTTGTTTTTGTGGACCGCTTTCATAATCGCTCTTCTGTTAATTACAGGTACTTTCGCCACGCTGGCAACAGTGACTGTGCAAGAAGCTAAGACAAAGGTTCCTTCAATTTACACACAGCAATGGCAGAAGGCAATGTCTTGGGTTAGGGATAATACCCCTATAGATTCCATCTTTGTTCATTGGTGGGATTATGGATACTGGGTTCAGACTTTGGGAGAAAGGCCAACTCTGACTGATGGAGGGCACCCTAGTTTTGCGTTCACCTACGAAAGTGCTAGATATATTTTAACAACTTCGCAACCGGAAACGGCGTTGAGCATGATGAAAAGCCTTAACATTTCGTACTTGCTTATAGATTCAACGGACGCTGGGAAATATCCTGCGTATAGCAGGATTGGAAGCAATGAAAATTGGGATAGATTCGGCTCAATATCAATGATGACTATGGATATTGGTCAAACTTCTGAAACTCAAGGAAAGAAGACAACTGTTTATAGAGGAGTGTCTGGAGTGGATGACGACATAATTTACAATTCCGACGACGGAGAAATATTTCTTCCAGGGGCAAGTTACAATGAGGTGGGGGACCCTGATTATAAGGCCCTTCTTATAGGTACAGTAGTTGAATCTTCAAGGACCGAAACGGATTTATCCTTTGCGCAGCCGGATGCGATCTTCTACTATAATGGGATTCAGTCCAAGATTCCAGTTAGGTACATTTATTATAACGGCGAGATACTTGACTTCAAATCTGGAATTGATTCCATAGTATATGTGTTCCCTTCCGTGTCTTTGAATCCTACCGGGGGTCTTCAGGTTGAAAACACTGGTGCAGCAATATATCTTTCTTCAAGAACCAAAGATACATTGTTTGCGCAACTTTATCTGATGAATGATCCTTTTGACAGATACCCTACAATAAATCTCGTGCATCAAGAAGATGACATTATAGTTAATGGTCTTTCAGCGCAAGGAGTAAACTCTGGAGAATTTGTTTACTACCAAGGATTCAGAGGTCCAATCAAGATATGGGACACAAGAAAGATTCCAAAAGAGATTCTTTCAAGACCAGAGTTTTTGGAAAGAGATAAATACAATGGAATTGGGCAAGGAGATATTCCTTTTGCGCCTTTTGATGACTTCGATTTTAAAGTCTAGTTTTCAGTTACATAATCTTTAAAATAGAAGATTTTCTAGCAAATATATGAGAATTGCTTTTGTGAATGATACTTTTTTAGAAGGGCGAGGAGTAGATACTGTTATTTATGAGGTTGCAAAAAGGCTCGGAAAAAAGCATCAGGTTTTTGTAATAACCTCTGAATCTGATTTTTCTGAAGAAAATTTTAGGATTATAAAAATAAATGGAAAAAAATTGTTAACAGGGAGTAACATTAGGGATTCGTTCTCTTATATTCCAAATCTGCTCCGGTTTAGAAAGGAGGTTATGAGACTGCAAGAACTTTATCGATTCGATATTATGAGCGTTCAACATTCTTCATTGAATCCTGCATTTAGGGGTCTTCCCGCAATCGTTACTTGGAATGGGAGTCCGTTATCTGGAAATAAAATAAGAACTTTTTTTAACAAATTTGTTTTGAGCGGACTTAAGAGAAACAAAATTTCCATAACAATTTCAGAATTTCTTAAGGGAAATTTGGCGAAATTTGTTCCGGCAGAAAAAATTAAAGTAATTTATCTTGGAGCAAGCGAGGAATTCAAGCCGACTCGAAAAGACAAAGGATATATGTTTTTTGTCGGAAGGCTTGAAGAACATAAGGGAGTTCATGAATTAATTAAGTTAAGCAAGGAACTTAGTTTCCCAGTTTATTTAGCGGGATCAGGACCTTTGGAGGGTGAATTAAAGAGTTATTCCAAAAAAATCGGTGCAGATAAAGTTAAATTTTTGGGAAGAGTATCTAGAGAAGACCTTGTAAAGCACTACCAAGAATGTTCTTTTTTTGTTTCAGGGTCGAAATGGGAGGGCTTTGGATTGATTTTTGTTGAGGCCGCAATGTGTGCGAAACCTTCGGTGGGATATTCAAAAGGTTCAATACCTGAGGTAATCTCCGACGGAGAATCAGGGTTTGTTGTTAATGATTATGAAGAATTGAGACAGAAGGCAGAAATGTTAATAAAGAATAAAAAATTAAGAAAAACTATGGGAGAAAAGGCTCTTAATTTTGGTAAGAATTTCAACTGGGACAAAACAGTTGAAGAATATGAAAATTTGTTTTGGATGGTGCAAAATGGTTAAACAAAAAAGGGTAAAGAGCCCTCTTGTTTCTGTAAACATTCCCACATTCAATTCCGAGAAAACTTTAGGGAAAACGATTGAGTCTGTAAAGTCTCAAACTTATCCTGAGATAGAAATCCTAATTGTAGATAGTCATAGCAAAGACAAAACTCTTGAGATTGCTAAGCAGCACGAATGCAAGATAGTCATGTGTAAAGGAGGTCTCCTTGAAGCAAGAATGATGGGGGCGGAAGAGAGTAAGGGAGAGTATGTGTTGTTCCTTGATTCCGACCAGATACTTGAACCAGAGACAATCGGAAAGTGTGTTGAAGCGATAAAAGATAAAGATTACCTATGGTTATATGAAAGGGCTTACAACAGGGAGAAATGGTTGCCTTCATTGTACGACGCTGATAGAATTCTTGTTCAAGAATATATGAAAGAAGGTAATGATTTATCCGTCGTTCTTCCAAGATTTTTTAAAAGGACTCTACTAATGAAAGTATTCAAGAATATTCCGAAAGATGCAATTCCCTTATGTAGTGCTCAAGACCATATTATAACCACTTATGAAATCAAGAAATTGACTGACAAGATTGGATCTGTGGGGAATAAAGGAAATCCTGGAGTGCAACATATTGAACCGGATAATATTATTAAATTAATTAAAAAGCAGTATAGATGGGGTCAAGTTACGAGAGAATTCCATAAAACGGGGTTTTATTCTGAATTAATAGTTATGAAACATAAGTATAGAAAGTTTGATGGAAGAGACTTTTCTTTGAGCATAAAGAGTTTTATTTTGAGAACATTAAGGGGTGTTCCTTACTTCGCTGGATTTTGGTTTGGTTAAACGCTTGAGAGGTCTAAAAGAAATAAGAGTAAAAATTAAAAAGGAGTAAAATGAATATTTTTATATGTTAATTGGGAGAAAAAATGGATGAAATAATTAGGAGACTAAGAAGATTTAGCTTTGAAAAATTGTTTAGGGTGGTAAGAACAACATTAAACAAAGAAAAGAATATTCCAGGTAGAGAAAGGCAGGAAACAATTGACAATTTTCATAAGCTATTTTTTCAGGATAGATGTGACCGGTTTAAATGGTTCGGAGTGGACATCATAAAATATCCCACTGATTTAATAACCTATCAAGAGATAATCTATGAAACCAAACCAGATCTAATAATTGAGTGCGGAACCAATCAAGGAGGTAGTGCTTTATTTTTTGCTCATCTTTTTGATTTAATTGGCAGGGGAGAAATTGTTACGATAGATATCTATAACAAAAATGGTCCAAAGCATAACCGGATAAATTATCTAAATGGAAAATCTACCTCGAGGGAGATTCTGGAACAAGTTAAAAGTTTTTTAGGTAAGGGAAAAAGAGTTATGGTAATACTTGACTCTGACCACGATAAAAATAATGTGTTAAAGGAATTAAAAGCCTATAATAAAATGGTAAGTGAGGGATGTTATTTAATTGTGGAGGATTCAAACATGAATGGGCATCCTGTTCATAAAAATTTTGGTGCGGGACCCATGGAAGCTATTGAAGAGTTTATGGAAAACAATAATGATTTTGAAGTAGACAAAACTAGAGAGAAATTTTTATTGACTGCAAATCCGCGAGGATTTCTGAAAAAGATAAAATCAAAGAATTAACTAATAAGAAAAAAGCCTTCCATTTCCGAGTTCACAACTTTTATAAACATCTCCCCTATTTTTTAAAAATGAGAAAATCTTTGTTAACAATAGAACTCTTGCACCCCCCGCATCCAGAATCAATAGAAGATAGACTTGATGCTCCGTTGGGACTCTTGTATATCGCAGCAAATTTGCGAAAACATGGACACGAAGTGCGAATAAACGACCTTTCAGGCATTCCTCAGGATGAATGGAAAATCGGAATGGCAGATATTTATGGAACGACTATGTATGCACCCACAATGGCAGTCTCGGAACAAATTGCCCATATGTGTAAGGAGAGAAATCCAGCAGCCAAGGTTGTTGCTGGAGGAGCACACCCCACTGCGATTCCGGAAGAGATATCTTCTGATTTTGATATTATTGGAGTTGGAGAAGGGGAAGAAATAATGGTAGATATAGCGAGAGATTATCCTGACAATAAGAGAGTATATAGAAAGCCTCTTGAACATGATCTAGACAAATATCCCAATCCCGCATACGACTTAATAGACCCATTTAGTTATAAAAGAACTCTTGGGGGAGAAATGGCATTGACTATTTTAACTTCAAGAGGATGTCCATATCGGTGCTCCTTTTGTGGTTTGGCAGATCATCATAAAACTGTGAAGAAAAGATCTCCTGAAAAAGTAGCAGAAGAAATAAGATTTCTTAAGGAAAGATACGGCATAGCCAAATTCATTTTTCAGGATGATACTTTCACAATAAATAAAAAAAGATTGGAAGAAATGTTGGATTTAATTCGACCGTTAGAGATTGGGTTCAAGGCTCATGGAAGATCTGGAAATGATTCTGCAGAGGACTATCGCAGGCTCCGGGATGCGGGATGTGAAACTATTGCTTGGGGAATTGAGAGTGGTTCTCAAAAGATGTTGGATTTAATGAATAAACGGACTACTGTTAGGAAAAATGAAGAAGTGATTCAATGGGCAAAAGATGCAGGATTAATTTCTCGCGCTTTCTTTGTGCTCGGATTTCCGGGGGAGGACCAAAGAACTATAGAAGAAACCCAACGCTTTATAGAAAGAACCGACCCTGACCAATATTTTGTAAGTAATTTTGTTCCCTATCCTGGAACAGATGTTTGGAACCATCCTGAGAAATATGGGGTAACAAAAATTTATACTAATTTTGAAGAATATTATCAGGTAAATGGAACTGGATTTGGTTCTAGGAAAATAGAGACTAAAAATCTTTCAAGCGAAGAATTTGAAAAGATGGAAAGAGGGTTTAGAAATTGGATTAATCAAAGGCAACAAAGAGGAAAATTGCAAGAATATGAGAAAAAACTTCGGGAGAGAGAAATATGAGATGTCCTGCAGAAAAAAAAGTTGCAATAATTATTCCGACTTATAATCAGATTAAACTTTTAGAAAAATGCCTCAACTCCTTACACAAAATAACTTCTTACAAAAATTATAAGATTTATGTTGTGGACGATTCTGGAGAAGGGAAAATTGGAAAAATGATAAAAAGAAAGTTTAAGGATGTGGAAATTGTAATAAATAAGAAAAATCTCGGATGTAGTAAAACAATGAATGTCGGGATAAATATTTCCAAGAAGGATTACAATCCAGATTATTTTCTAATTTTGAATGACGACACAGAATTCTTTCAGAAAGATTGGTTGAAAACCCTAATTGTCTTGTTGGAAAAAGACAAAGAGATCGGAATTATGGGCTGCAAATTGGTCTATTCAGATAAGAGGATGCAAAATGCAGGAGGATTCTTGGAGAAATGGAAAATCTCCAAATTATCTGAAATAGGGAAAGATGACCTCCTTGATGTGGATCACATAATGGGTGCATTCATGCTTATTAAAAAAGAAGTTGTAATGAAAATTGGTGGATTTGATGAAGATTTCTCTCCATACTTATTAGAAGATACAGATTACTGTTTGAGAGCGAAGAATAATGGATTTAAGATTAAGAGTTATGGGGGGGTAGAAGTTATTCACCAAGCTCACCAATCATTGAAAAATTTAAAAGACCCCAAACTCTTCTTCAGATTCAAGAATGATATCAGATTCTCTTGGAGACATTTAAATTTTTCAAATTTTATATTTAGAGTTTTTATTTATCTCCCTTCGGTTGCATTATTCAAAAAGGTTAACGATGAGTCGAGTCTTGAGATTAAGAACCTTAGAATTAGAAAGGAATTATTATCCAATTTGGTATATTTGTTTAAGGCGTATCTCTTTTTTTTGTGGAAAAAATCAAGAGGGAGTGTTCAAAATGAAAATGGAAAAAATATGCGTAATATCAACAAACCCTGAATTTTTAGGGGGAGTTAGTTTGTATACTCAGAACATAGTGAGTGTCCTTAAATTAAAAAGGAATTACAAGATATTTTGGGTTTATCAAGGAGAGAAAAATAGAGTATATGAAAAGAAAGGAGTCCATTTTGTGGAAATAAAGACCAAATGGAAATATCCTTTAAGTGAAGTGGATTTCAACAATAAGGTTGGAAAGTTTTTAGAGCAAAATGACTTCGATATAATAAACAGTCACGCTATTTGGGGCTCTTGGATGAATGGTTATAATAAGAAAACGAATCAAAAAATTATTCATACATATCATGGCTCCACTTTCTATTTTTTTAAGAATCATTTAAAGGGGCCTGGATTTAAGAGAAAGATTTCTTCAGCATTTATGGTAATTTTTGGTTTAATTATAGAAAAGGCCCCCTGGAAAAAGGCAGATCAAATAATATGTGTTTCGAGTCATCTTAAAAGAGAGTTGGAAGATTTATATGGAAAAAGGAGGGGAATTACGGTCTTAAGAACTGGAGTAGATTTAGAAAAATTTAGGCAGGAGGATAAGATAATCGCAAGGAGGAAACTAGATTTGGAGATGAATAATACCTATGGGCTCTATGTCGGACGAGGAGGATTTTGGACAAAAGGTTTAGACAAAGTTATAAGTTTATGTAAAGAAATTTACAAAAGAGATAAGAATTTCTCATTGATTGTTGTTGGTGCAGATAAGAATAAGGTGGGTCATTTGATTAAAGAGAATTTTGTTAAGATCCTCCCAACTAGGGGGAGGGAAGATATGCCTGATTATTACAATTCATCAGATATTTTCTTTAGTATGTCTAGATGTGAGGGGGGAGCGCCAACGATGGTGACCTCAGAGGCAATGGCATCTGGATGCCTCATTGTTACTGATAAAGAAGCTAATCAGGAAATTATAGAAGACGGGGGAAATGGAGTCTTAATTTCTGGGGAATATCCTCAAGAAGCAGAGAGAATTTTAGGCATCATAAAAGACAGAAGAAAGTTAGACCAAATTATAAGGGGTTCTTTGAAGAGTGCGAGAGGATTATGTCTTGAAATATGGGGAAAGAGATATTTAGAAATATTTAACTATGAGCGAGATAATTCTTCTTAAAAAGTCTACAAACTCTTTAAAAAATGAATTTGTAATAAAAAGGCATAATTCTAGGTCCATTCAATTTGTAATTTCATTGTACCTTGCATCTGGCATAAAAAAGAGGATGAGTTGATATTATAATTTTAGCGAGGATATTTCTTCCCTTAATCTGGCTTGTGAATATTTTAAAACAAGGTGACCAAAAATTGAAGGGGCAAGAAATAATGTGTTCATTTAATAAATCTTGAAAAATATTGGTAGGGAACTAGATTCTTAATTATTTCTAAATCTTCTCTCCCAATCCCTTTAATTAATAACAAAACTCCAAAATAGATCCCTGCGCCAAGGATTATTTCCAGGATTCCAAAAAACAAATTCATATCCACAAAATGATTAAATGTCAGGAGGAATAGGGCCATCATAAATGTTGCCAAAATAGGTTTTCTTAATCCAATTCCTTTTATACTTAAATTAAATTCATTTTTTGCATTTGTGATTAAAATTCCCATAAGAATCAATCTACTTATAACAGTGGAAACTCCTGCCCCAATTATCGCATATTCTTGACCAAAATTCAAGAGATATGTTATTAGGATATAATTTAAAACAATATTTATAATTAAAGAAATAAAAACAGATTTTGACACTATCTTTGGTTTTTCTTTTGATTCAAAAATTATAGTATAAAGTGTTATTAATGGAGCCGTTACAATTAGTAAAGCCAAAAAATACAATGTAGATGTTGCTAAGAGATATTCATTGCCATAAATTATTAAGATTAAATGTTTTGCAATAAAGATTATCCCAACTGTTGCAGGAATTGCTAAAATCATTAGAAATCTCAATGTTTTTTGGAAACCTCTTTCAAATCGTTTACCATGAATCTGGGTGAAGATAGGTAAAAAAACGCTGGATAATGAAAGGAGAGAAATGATAGTTAGAATTAGACTTAGTGCTATTCGATAGTATCCCAAATAACTTGATTCGACAAATTTACCAAGCATTAAAGTATCAATAGAACCGAAGAAGACTAGTGAAACAGTCGTCAGTCCTGCAAAGCCTAAATAACGATTGACTCTTTTTTTATCAATAGTTTCTGTTTCCCCAACAATTAAATTTTTATTTTTCTTGTAAAGGATTAAAACTAATAAAAATAAGTGAATAAATCCTGCTAGTGCAGCACCAAAAAATAATCCTGCAACTCTAAATTCTTGAGAAAGTACTAAAATTGCTAAAACAGAAAAGGATATCTTAAAAATTTGATGTAATAACTCTAGAAGGGGCAGGGGTTTTACATTTTTTGTTGCTATAAAGACCGATGAGATAAAACCTTTAAAAGATTCCATAAGAATAAATAAACAAGAGAAAATTAAAGGATAAAACAATAGAGGATTATCATAAATTTTATATGATAAAAATTTTGAAGTGAGTAAAAGAATTAAAATTGTAAGAACAACTAATCCAGCTTTTATCTTTAAAAGATGTCTAAAATAACTTCTCGCCTTGGGATGATTATTTTTTCCTAAAGCTTCAGAAAAATACCTTAAAAAAGTTTCATCTAAGCCCATATTTGTAAAAGTGGAAAAAATTGTTACAATAGATAATACAAGGGCATAGATTCCAAAAAGTTCTGGAAGAAGCAATCTTGCTATTAAAATTGTGAATATTAACCCTCCAAATTTGAAAATTAGAGTGGATGCAACAATATATTTTGAATTTTTTACTGCTATTTTTGAAAGATTCTGATTTTCAATCTCTTGTTCCATAATAAGAATGAAAAGCTATTTGTTTTTAAAACTAATGTGAGCCTTCTTACAAACATATTTTAATTACCACAAACATTAAAAAGAGGAAAAGTTCTCGAAATAGTGAAGATGGCTGAACATAATTTAAGATTCCAACCTTGGCTCAAGTTAGCAAGACATTCGCAGTTAGTGGAATATTTAGAGGGGGAACAAATTTTTCCAATTGAAGTTGAAATATCCCCTTCAAGAGTATGTAATGCTAAATGTCCCGTTTGTTTTTATGGAAAGGAAGAAGAGAGGATTAGGGGGCCTAAATATTTTGAAGAAAGTAGAATGGAAAAGTTAATTGAAGAATTTTCTGTTCTTGGAGTGAAATCTATTGATTGGTCTGGAGGGGGAGAACCAACTCTACATCCTTCATTTCCGCAATTTGCTGAATGGGCAAAACAAAATGGGATTAAACAAGGCTTATTTACTAATGCCTTAGAACCAATCCAATATGACCCTTCTTTATTTGAGTGGATAAGAGTTACTAAAACAAACCGTGATTTAAATGAAGGATCTCTGGAAACATTGAGGGAATGTAAAACATTAGGCATATGTGTAAATTATAGGGGAGATGTTGATTATGAAAATGTTGGAGTTGCCCTTAAAATTGCTGAAACATTAGAGAGTTCAAAAAAAAATCCTAGTCACTCCACTTATGTCCAAGTTAGACCTGCATTGAAGATTAGGGGGGAGAAAGTGGATATTGTTCCCCCAAATATAGAACACCCTCTTCTTCAACCAACACACTACAAATTTTCAGATTCAAGTTTAAGTAGAACTTATAATGATTGTCAAGGGTATCATTTTATTCCTTGGATATGGCAAGACGGGGATGTAGATGTTTGTAGCCATCATAGAAAAAAACCAGAATTTAATTTAGGCAATTTATACCGAGAGGGAAAAGGAGGGGGATTTAAACATATAATGGAAAATGTCCCAAGATCAGTTCCTGTAGCAGATGATTGTCAGGTTTGTTGTAAGCCCCATGAAATTAATTCTCTTATCCACATAATGGAAAATTTACAAGACGTTGATTTTCCTTAATAATCTTAAATGGTAAAAGAATATTTTCTTTATCCTCGGGAATATTGTCAAAAAGTAAAAAATAATAGTTCTTATCTAGGTAGAGAGATTGTTAGTGCAGGTGTTATTCTTCAATTAGATAAAAGAATAATTTTACAATTAAGAGATAATAAAAGAGGACTTGTATATTCTAATATGTGGGGAGTCTTTGGAGGCCAGGTTGAAGAAAAAGAATGTCCTTCTCAAGCAGCTGTGAGGGAAATGGAAGAAGAATTAAATATAACTTTAACCGAAAACGAGATCAAATCTTTTTTTGAATATGACATGCCTGAAGGAAAGGGGGGAAATCATTTATTTTTAGCAAATGTAAAACCTCATCTTGAAGATATGATCGTAAAAGAAGGTCAGAGAGCAGGTATTTTTTCCAGGAAAGAAATGAGAAACCTTCCTAATCTTGTTCCCCATCTTGATAAATATTTTGATATTTTATGGGGTGCAATTGAAGAAAGAACTTAATAGATTTAAGTAAATCTTCTGGTAATCTTGCGAGATAATTTACACTGTATTAATACCCCCTTCGACAATAATAATCCTTTTAAAGGGTCAAATCTAAAAAAAGGATAAGGAAAGATCAAATGGATAAAAGTGATATTGTTAATGAAGATATTAGAGAGATTTCTTGTGAGATAGAAGATATTTCTCATAATCTAGAAGATAAGACAGTTCTTCTTGCAGGAGGGGCAGGATTCTTAGGAAAATATATGATATCAACTTTTGATCATTTAAATAAAAATTTATTGAAAAAACCTTGCAATTTAATTGTTCTTGATAATTTTATAACAGGGTTAAGAGAGAATGTCCCAGAAAGCGAAAATATTACTTTAATTAAACACGATATTTCAGAGGAATTTAAGACCGATGAAAATATTGATTATATTATTCATGCCGCAAGTCTCGCTTCTCCAGTATTTTATAACAAATTTAAATTAGAAACAATCAATGCTGGATTTTTAGGGACAAGGAATTTATTGGAATTGGCAAAAGTAAAGAACTTAAAGAATTTTCTTTTTTTTAGTTCAAGCGAAGTTTATGGAAATCCTCTCCCCGAATTTATCCCAACTAAAGAAGATTACTTTGGACATGTTTCTTGTAACGGACCAAGGGCTTGTTATGATGAATCTAAAAGAATAGGGGAGACTCTTTGTGTTAGTTATGGAGATATTCATGATATTCCAATTAAGATAGTTAGACCCTTTAACATTTATGGTCCCGGGATGAGACTTGATGATGGAAGAGTGATGGCAAATTTCGTTGTTGCAGCAATTGAGGGAAAAAAGATACCTTTGTATCGAAGAGGAAATCAAACAAGAACTTTTGGATATGTCTCAGATGCTACTGCAGGATGGTTTAAGGCATTATTGTCTAATGAAAAAGAGAGGGTATTTAATATAGGAAACGATGATCAGGAGATTAAGATGAAGCATCTTGCAGAATTAGTTTTAGGATTAGTTGGAAATAAAAGTTCCGCGATTGAATATGTAGAAGATACTACTTCCGTCTATAGAGACAATGTTGATCCGGACAGAAGATGCCCAGATTTAACAAAAAGCAGGGAATTGTTAAATTATAAAGCAAAAACAAATTTAGTTTATGGGGTAAAAAAGTTCATTGGATGGGTCGAAGAGGAATTAGATAATCGAAGAAAAGGTTTAGAGGATAAAACATAATTTCACTCAATTTCTTTAAAGGAAGAAACACATTTCTCTTTTAAGATATATTGGAGCAGATGATTGTCAAGTTTGTTGTAAACCTCATGAGACTAATTCTCTTATCCACATAATGAAAAATTTACAAGATGTTGATTTTCCTTAGTGATTCTTGAATTGTTTGTTGAGTCCTTGATTAGATTTCGAGAAGAAACCGTAGCCTTAAAGATAAAAATTCTTTTTTTAGTCTTTAGTTCGTGTAAGGAATTTTCTTTTAGTTCTGTATCTCTCTACGTCGCTTCTATGAAAATAATTATTAGTTTTTTTAACAGCTTCTGCGACAAATCTTTCAAATTCTTCGGAACCATTGAATCCAGGGACTTTTATTAAGGAAGATTGATACATTAATTGACTAGAATCTTTCCCTTCCCACCAAAGATTGTCCCTCATTACTTCCCTATATTTTACTGTTCCAGGGAGGGGGCTATAAATTGCAAAGGAACAACTATCTGCCCCGCTATCTCTTGCAAAATCTACAGTCTCTTGA
>JAHJMH010000020.1 GCA_018821425.1 Nanobdellota archaeon | reverse complement strand
GATTTAGTTGCTTTAACATCACAAAATCCAAAGAATAAACCTATCTATAGAAATGCCTCCAAACATAAGTGTTCATTTAATACATCCTTTTACTTTGCAATTATTTGAAGTTGGACATCCTTACACTCATTTGAGAATGATTCCAGTACATAATGAAGAAAAATGTGTTGAAATATCCAATCGGATGAAATCAGAATTAGTAAGAAGAGAGTTAATTAGATTTAGAAAAGCAGGTGTTGAAGAATTTGATGTTTTAGAGCCATTGAATAATTTGATGTTTTAGAGCCATTGAATAATTATCTTTTAGGGCATAGTGTGCAAAGACCTTGGAGAATAAAACCTATTAAAAGAATTTGCATCAGATAAATCAAAAGAAATATTAAGTGCAGAGTATCAGAAGGTATTAGGATTATTAGAACAAAAAGGGATGGTTGAACAAAGGAATGGCGGATTTGCTATAAATCCTGATTATGTTTTTGATGAAGAATTTGAACAACCAAAAGATAGTCTTTTATTTAAAGCTAAAAATTCTTATTGTGGATGGCATTATTTAAGAAATGCTATGTCCATGGTTGATTTTACAAGAAGAAGAAAATGATAAGTATATCACAGGGAAAAATAAAGTTAGAAAATAAAATTATAGATTTAGCTACTTTTCAAGTCAGGCCAAAAATTACAGAAGATGATTTAGAAAGAAATTATGACTCTTTTATTTCTCATATTCAGGAAATAGGAAATTATTTTGAAGATACTTCTGCGTTTGATAGAGCAGTTAACGACGCATCAAAGGATAAAAGACCGAAATTAGCCGCTCGGGAAACAAAATATCCTTTTATGTGGGCTTTTAGAACAACATTTATGCCTTTTGATTTTTTAAGGCCTTCAAACAGAAGATTGCATGATGAATATTTTATGGCTGCTCATTGCATAACTGCTATACCTAGAAAGAGTGAAGAAGGAACCAAAGAAGGAGAAGAACCATTAGACATGAAGTTAAGAGAAGACATAGCTGAAAAATTTAAACAATATCCAGGTTATGAAGGAATAATTGAAATTCCAAATGATAGAACTTCTCCTGAAACAAAATCCACTACTTTTCACGAATCATTACATTATTTGGTTACTAGATATCAAGCTGAACATGCAATACATGAAAGAGCTGTTGAAATTTTAACAGATAAATTGTTAACGCATGACCAAGATGCGCAGTTTGAAAATAGGTGGCTTCATTACTCTTTAAATGATGGGTTTGGACATTTAGTTGGAGGGGTTTCCGCAATAGCAACAGGAATTCTTATTGGAACTTCAATTAGTCATCCCCCTCTAATTCCAATATCTTTTATTCCTGGAAGGATTAGAGATTATGTTGTTGAGAGACATAAAAAATCAAAGAAAGAAGAAATATTAAAACCAATTGAATATCCAATTTTTAAAATTTAAAAATAAATATCTGTTTTCCAAACCTCCACCTTTCAACAATAAATGCTCATAGAAATAATTTTATTTATGTTCCTCGGAATTGCAGCAGGAACTTTTACGGGACTTATTCCAGGAATTCATATAAATCTCGTCGGCGTTTCGCTCGTCGCACTTTCTGCTTCGCTTTTTAGTTCACTAAATCCAATTTACATTGTGACATTCATTTCATCAATGGCGATAACCCATACATTTCTTGATTTTATCCCAAGTATCTTTCTCGGTTGTCCAGACACAGACACTGAACTTTCAGTTCTACCCGGTCATGAATTGCTAAAATCTGGAAAGGGGTACGAAGCCGTGCTCCTTACAATTTATGGAAGTCTCGCCGCAATTTTCATCCTCATTATAATAACATTCCCTTCTATATTAATTTTAAATAACATCTATAGCACGCTCCAAAAAATTACGCCATACATTTTAATCGCAGTGATGTTTTTCCTTATCTACGTCGAAAAAAACAGGGTAAGCGCGACGCTCGTAATAATTTTAACTGGAGCTCTTGGTTTTATCATTCTTAATTTAAGTTCTCTCAAGGAACCCCTTTTTCCAATGCTCACAGGATTATTTGGAACATCCATGCTCATCATAAGCATAAAAAATAAAGTAAAAATTCCGGAGCAAGAGATTTCAAAGCCAAAGATGGATAAAAGTTTTCTTTCTCCTCTCATGGGGGCAACTATTGCCGCACCTTTCTCAAGTTTGCTTCCAGGTTTGGGCTCTGGTCAAGCTGCAGTCCTAGGAAACTCAATCTCAAAAACGGGTAAAAGAGGATTCCTATTTCTCCTCGGCGCAACAAACACTCTCGTCATGGGATTCTCATTCGTCACATTCTACGCAGTTCTAAGAACAAGAACTGGGGCAGTAGTAGCAATCCAAGAAATAGCAGGAAATCTTTCCGGAAAAATGCTTATTTTAATTCTCTCCATTATAACCATCTCAGGAATCATCTCTTTTTTCTGGGCAATCTCGCTTACAAAATTTTTCTCCAAAAGAATTTCAACCATAAACTATTCAAGGCTTTCAATAATAACTATCTCCACCATAACGATTTTAGTCTTTTTATTTTCAGGAGGATTGGGACTTATAGTGTTCGCAGTCTCAACATTCACTGGAATTTATTGCATTTCTCTCAATGTAAGAAGAACCAACATGATGGGTTGCTTGCTAATACCAACGATTATCCTTTACCTTTTTTAGAAGAATTTTTTTTCTTGCACCCAAACAAAGAAACTTTCTCTCCAATACGATTTCCGCTAAAGTAAGTAATCAATGAGAATCCAATGGCCACAAAGATTAATGCCCTTATTCTAGTGACGATACTCAATGCAAATCCAATACTTCCTTCCTTCCGAACCAAAGAGAAAAGACTCGCTTGGCCTGCTTCCAAAAATCCTAATGCGGCAGGAACCGGGATGAAATTGACAAAACCAGCAACGGTAATAGATAATAAGACAGTCCTGAGAGATTCATCTATTCCTAAACCTAAAAGCAAAAACTTGAACTCAAAAACAACCAAAATCATGTACAACAGATAAGTAAGGAAAGACAAGAAGAACGCCTTCTTACTCTCAGCAAAAAACTTGTGCATGTGTTTCTCCACCCCCCTAATAGTATAAACAAAATTTTTCCAACGAGCAATTTTATTCAACCTAAAAAACACGAAAAGAGTGGAGAAAGAACCTTTACCCGTAACACTCCTGTAATAAAGAATCGTCAAAAGAACAAATCCAATCAAAAGCGAAATCCCAACAATCAACTTGATCAAAATATTAATCCCTGGAAGGGAGAAAAACAATGCAAATCCAATCAAACCCAAAATAACCCCTCCCAGAAACTCAACAAATTTCTCGATTATAATTGAAGAACTTGCAGTCTTAAGATCAACCTTATATTCTTTATTTAACATGTAAGCCCGCAAAGGTTCTCCCCCAACTTTCACCGAAGGAGTAACATAGCTCACAGCATATCCCACAATTGTATATTTCAGTAAAGACAGAAAAGGAATAGTTTTCTTATGGGCATTAAGGACAATCCCCCATCTCCAAACAGTTGGCACAAAGGTCAAGGAAGAAATGAAGAAAAAAATTCCAATGTACAAAGGTTGAATATTAGCAAAGACAGAAAAAACCTCTTCCACACCTGAACGATAAAAGAAAAATCCAAATACTGCTAACCCAAACAATAATGAAAAAATAAGATTAAGTCCTTTCCTCATTCTAAACTAGAAAGTAAAAAACTTCCTTTCCTCTTTTTTCATTTTAAGTAAAATCAAGAAGAAATGTTAATTTTTAACTCTTACTAAAACCACTTTTCCAAAGCTTCTTGTTTTTCAAATTCTTTTCCAAAAACAGAATCAATGTGTCTCTTCGTGAGTTCAAGACTTTGTTTAATATAAGGAGAAAGGTTATACTTCTCTGCTAACGCGAGCGCGGGCTCAAGATATTTTTTAATCCCTCCCTCGTGCGTCGTGAAAATAATCTTTCCCCTGCATTTAACACAAACTCCTGAGAGTGGAGGCCGCCTCATTTTCTCTCCGCAACCAACACACCGAAATTCTTGCATTGAAAACTTCCTAAGATTTCCACGCATGTCCTTA
Organism: Nanobdellota archaeon; assembly: GCA_018821425.1. Taxonomy (GTDB): domain Archaea; phylum Nanobdellota; class Nanobdellia; order Pacearchaeales; family GW2011-AR1; genus ASMP01. The sequence continues at coordinate 6,866 of JAHJMH010000020.1, read as the reverse complement.
ATAAAATGTCTTTCAATAATAAGCCTCGCAGTCTCCGAAGTATTCGCCGCCCTTATTTTCTCAACAAGTTCCATTTGATGTCTGACTTTATCTTGCATCGTAGCAAGAGTCTTATAATTTGAACAAGCAACACCATCGTTAATATTTGAAGTATCGTGAGTAAACCCGACGCCAACAAAGGGATCCTCACCATTCGCGAGCGCTTCACGAACATCATGAACCTTAACCTTCGAAGAATGTTCTCTTCTCTCCGCAGCTTGATAAAGTTCAAGCGGATATTCATACGTCAACTCAAAATCAAGAATCTGGTCATCAACTTCCCCTGCATTAATTTTCGCATTAAGAACGAGTGGAGCATCTTGTGTTCCACCTCTGTGCCCTGGAAGAAATTCTCTCGAGAAATTTAAAAGCACATCTCCTAAAAGCATAATCGCCGCCTCATCTCCATCACAATCTCTTCTAACCGCAGCGTGCATATATGGACTTGCAAACAAACCAAGAGTGGTAGAAAAACCGATTATCCGGCAAACAACTCCTGCACAATTATGAGGTGCCATAAAAACGCCTAACTTCCCAACTAAATCCTCTCTTTTTGAAACATTGTAAATTGGTTCCAATCCATAAAATCTCACGAGAAGCTCATCAATAAAATTGCAAATTTTTATGAAAACTTTATCGGCTCCGCCATCTGGCGATTCCGGAGAACAAGGCAAAAGAATATCGTGCGGTTTCAAATCCAAAATCTGATCGCTCTCCTTAAGTTCTTTCCCATAAATATCTTTGGAATAGCCCAATTCCTTAAGTTTCTCGACGCTCACTGAAATTTCCTTCGGCTTAAACGAAACGAGCGGCATCTCTGTAGCGTCGAACCTTATCGTCCCGTCCTTGTTCACTTGCAAATCAAAAGCAGCTCTTAAAATTCCTTTTGAAAGATGCTCTACAAGATGCTTCTCCGAACTGGTTCCCCTAACACTTTTCACCAACGGCGGAACTTCCCCCTTGGTTAACCCTAGTTTTTCTATAGCATTCTTGAAGTAATAATCTATATCAATCGTTCGATAGGAATGCGGTCTCGAAACTTCGTGCTCTTCGCAAATCTCAAAATCAGCCTTTCCGCACTCAGAACAATAAAACATTTTTTTGCATTTCTTACTGCAGGTTTCACAATATGGAAAAATTGTCTCTTTCTTACAACCTTCAGAATCACAATAAAAAAGAGGAAATTCTCCCCGAACACCTTCAGTTTCGCACGCCGCTTGAACGCTTCTCAATCTTCCACCTTCATTTCCGACGGGAAAAAGTACATTAGGACTTCCCGTAAGTTTCCTAAGTTTTGCTTTCTCTGGCCTCCCCATCCTCGAGCCAATAAAATCTCCAGCCTTATCCCGAATTTTAAAATTAGAAATATAATTAATTGTAGAAAGAACTTTATCCCCCTCCAAAATTTCTGGAACCTCTTCACCTTCTAAAATAACAACAGAATTTTTCTCTTTAGAAAATTCTTCCAGCTTTTTCTTAATTTCAGAAATCTCATTCTTAATCTCTTTTGTTTCAATCAAAATCTTATGATCAATTCCCAAATTAGAAAAAAGCGATAAACTATTTTTTAAATTAATAATAACATTTTCAATTGCAACTTCGTGCTCAACTCCCAAAAGTTCAAGCGCTCTTTTACCATCCTTGAATTTTTCTTGATCGCTCTTTGAATACGGAAGAATAATCTTCTTATCAATTTTGGCAGTTCTGAGCCATTCAATAAGTCCAGAAAATTGTTCTAAAGAAATTTGAGACCAATAAAAAATGTATTCAGGATGTAGCGCCACGCTATTTTCTTCACTTATCTTAATCGCATCTTCAAAACCAATATTAAAATTATCAATAACTCCAATTTCAGGATTTTTCTCGCGAAATTCAAGTCCCCAAATTTCCTCCACATAACCAGGTTTGAGAAGCATAGCATTTCTGTTCGCAACATCGCTGAACGGAAAAAGAAGATCTCCAAGATAAATTATTTCTTCGACGTCATTGTAAAGTTTTTTTGATTCTTCTCTCGTCTTTATTTTCCTGACGCTTCCATTAAAAAGTTTCACAATCGGACCATCAACAGAATCACAGGAAGTTACGATACAACCTTTCGTCGGCTTCTCAATCTTCAATTGAGTCCCTATTGCAATAAATGAATCGGTCATATCCATCGTTGCAGGATGAATTGAAACTGCTGAGAATCCTGAGGACCGACCACGACCATACCTAAATCTGAACGCTCCTGATTCGGAAGGATGTCCAAAAACTGGACGTCCTGCAACAAGGTCGTTTATGTAAGTCGGAGAATCATCAGTCTTCCCTTTGTCCCTCTTTTCATGGAGCTTGATGTAATCTTCCAAAAAATCAAACCCTGTTGACTCCAAACCTTTGTCTTTCATTCTCTTCAATAACCTAAGACCTTTTGCTGCTTTCTGTGCAAGACCCTCTGAAAAAATCAAACACATTCCACCACGAATATAATTAGTTTTTACTCTTTCCAAATTTTTGTAATTTGAAACTTCCATTTTTTCCGTCGGATCTCCATCAATCTGTATTGGAATATTCTCTGCCAAAAAAACAATCTCTTCCCTCGTGGGCATGTACTGAAGATTAGTCACCCGGTCATGATAATCTTGATTCTCCGTAACATACCTCTGAACTTCATCAGAAGAGGGGTCATATTTCGCGTAACCAAATATCTCGCGGAGATAATCAATAAGCATGAGAACAAGGCAGGATGCAGTAGTTCCGGCGCTCCTTATTGGCCCTGAGAAATGGGCAACAAAATATTCTTTCCCTTCTTTTGTTTTCTCTAAAGTCAATCCGGTAAAACCCTCAATTGGACTCGAAACAACTCCCAAAGTCGTGTAAGCAAAACCGATTCTAATTCCTGCCTCTATGGCTTCGATAAGACTTGAGAATTTACAAAACTTTTGTTTTGCAACCTCCTCGGCAATTTTGAAAGAAACCATTGGATCAAGTTTCCCGTTATCTTTCTCCAAATCTAAAATTCGTTCAACAACTCCAGAGTTTTCAATTTGAGGATAAAAAGCAGAAATTAAACCAACAACTCTTTCAGCAAGACTCCTCGCCAAAGGAATCTCGACTTTATCGACAGGGTCCAAACCTTTCGCCCGCGCCACTCGCGCAACATCATAAATTTTGTTTGTCTCGTCTTCTATATATTTGAAATATTGTTCGGTGTTCATTCATCCTCCACACTAGCCAAAAGCAACATTGCAGCAGCATACTTCGGCTGAATTAAATTTTTTGAACTTTCGAAATGGAGTTGATTCCATTTTCTCTGTAATTTTTGTCTTGCAGATTTCCTCGCCTCTTCTTGAGACTTTCCCTCTATGAAAGCTGCCTTAAAAATTCCCGCAATATTATCAAAATTACTTATTACGTCTGCTTCGGCAATAATCTGTTCTTCGATACTATCCCTTTCATTTTGTTGAGAACCCCTGTGATTTAGAATACATTTCTTAACTTGCTCAATTTTTTCGTCAGGATATTGGAGCTCCTTTAATTTCTCTTCAGCAGTTTTCGCACCAGTAATATGATGATCTTCTCGACCATGAATAATTGAACCAATATCGTGTAACCATGCAGCAATCAAAATCACTTCCCGATCACCTCCTAACTGAAGACACAATTTATCTGCATGACTCACCATCGGAACCAGATTGTATGGAAAAGGATCATATCTATATTTACTCTTTGGTTTTTTGCATTCTTCCTCAACAAATAACTTCACTATTTCTATTATATTTTCTTCCATTATTCAAAATCTAAAATTTTAATTGCTCTCGTTTTTAAATTCAGCATCGGAACTTTACAAAAATCGGGTTCATTACCCATTTTCTCCTGAAATTCAGTCTTAGATTCCCAAGTAGCAGCAGAAATCAAAAGAACATTATTGTATGAAGCCACTGCGCATTTATGAGAATGTCCAGACACAAATACATCTGGAACATTTTTCATGACAAGTTGATCTTCTTCAAAAGGAACGAACTGAGCAGAAGAATAAGTTGGCGCAAGATGCCTGTTCTTAAGAATATAAGCCATTATTTTTTCAGGAGCATTAAGTCCCTTCTCAAGAAAGGCAGGGATATTATTTGCATAGTAAGGATAAGAAAAGCCATGATAAGTCAATATGTCAAATCCAGAAAAGTTTTCTTTTGCACCTATATTGATTCGCGCGGGATTTCCAGTCATAATCACATTCTCCATATTATAAAGTGGCCATGCATACTTCTCATCTATAAATGGTTGTGGTTCAAGTAACCTAACCCCATCGTGATTACCTGGAGAAATTATAATCTTAATATCTTTCCTTATTTTTTTAAGAAGATTCGCAATACCTTCAAATTGTTCTTCAATGTCATCAATATTAAGACCTTTTTGCTGCGAAGGATAAATTCCAACTCCGGAAACAATATCACCTACCAAAAAAAGATATTTTATTTTATCAACCTCAGGAGTGTTTGGAAATTTTCCATTAAGATAATTTATAAATTTATCAAAGTTTTCGGCTAAAAATAATTTACTCCCGTAATGAATGTCTCCCATAAAAATCGCATATTCCTCTTCAGGAGAATTCTTTTTCTCAAAAATAGCAGCATCAGGAAAAACTAAATTATTTGCAAAAAAGATCTCCCGATCTCCAAAACCACTGAAACCTAAAGTAGAATCAAGTGAAATTTCCTCTGCTTGTTTGTAAAGCTCAGGATTATTCTGGTTAATCAAAACCCTCGTGGTTCCAGTTAAATCTTCAACATCAAGAAGTAAATTTTTATTTTTAGTAATTCTCTTAGCGTAGACAATTCCTATTATAGAAGACTTCTGCGATTTTGAAAGCTTATTTATTGAAATAAGATTTTCCAATTCTTTACGATCTTGGAGAATGTTTCTCAACTCAGTAAATCTATTTTTAAAGTTTTTAACAAAATCACTCACTTCAATTTTTTTCTTAAAAGAGAAATTCATAGGCATAATTTTAACATTCGATTCTTTCTCGGGAAAATTATGTTCAATCAATACTTGCCCAACACCTTTGTGTAAAGATGAATCAAAACTCAAAACTCTTGAAATCTCAATCTCCAAACCCAATTTTATCTTCAAGCTCTCAAGACTTTTTTGATTTTTGTTTGGAAGCTCTAAAAATAATTTATTTATTTCTTCTTTGTTCTGCTCAAAAAGAGTTCTTGTTATAACTTTCTTCTGAGAGTGTGTTCTAAGTTTCTCAATAATAAGTTTCGTCGACTCCGAATCCCCAGTTTCCTTAAGAAGATTCAGCGCCCCCGAATCTATCAACACTCCTTTCTCAATGCAATATTTAAGGATTTCTTTAGGGTTCATTTTATTATAATGCTATCTATAATTTAGAGACTCTTCAATAATCGCCTTTGCTTTTTCAATTATGTTCTTCGCAATCGCCAATTTTATTTCCCTCATTCTTCCACCACGACCTTTGGAAATAACTCTCACGTTGATTATACCCAACATGTCAAACTCTTGAATAATATCTCCAACTCTTCTTTGGGTCAAAACTTCTGAATGATTCTTCTTACAAATGTCTTGATAATCATTATAAACATCTCCAGTAAAAAAAGGCTCTCCTTTATTTTCTTCTGAAATTCTTATTATTGAATAAAGAACATGTTGAAACTGCCTTGGTTCAGTTTTTATAACATCTAATATTTTGTCCCTTTCAATTTTTGTATTAGCTTCGTCAATATGATTTAGAAGTATCTTTTTAGCACCATCTCTTTCTGCAAGCTCTCCCGCAATTCTGAGTAAATCCAATGCTCGTCGCGCATCGCCATGTTCTCTCGCAGCAAACGCCGCACATTTTTGAACAACCCCATTTTCAACAACACCTTTTTTGAATGCAAGACTAGATCTGTGTGCTAAAATCTCTTGAAGTTGAATCGCATTATAAGGTGGAAAAACAATTTCCTCCTCAGATAAAGAGCTTCTTACTCTCGGATCAATACCCTCTAAAAAAGTAAGATCGTTACTAATACCTACCACTCCAATTTGAGTTTGTGAAAGTTCAGAATTAAGCCTTGTAAGATTGTAAAGAAAATCACTCGAAATTTTCTTGACTGCCTGGTCAACTTCATCAAGAATTAAAAGCAAAAATTGTTTTTTGGAATCAATAAGATCTATGAATCGACTATAAACAGTCTCTGTCGGAAGTCCGGTGTCGGGAACTTTACCACCAAGCTTTTTTATAAGCTCTGCAACCATTCTATATTCAGTGTCAGAAACCTTCTTTAATTTACAATTTAAGTACTCTATTTTGAAAGGAGATTCATTTCCATTTTTTATAGCCCTTTTCATGAGTTCATCTTTCACATAAAGAGCAGAAAGCGTCTTCCCAGTTCCCGTTTTTCCATAAAGAAATACATTACTAGTTTTTTCCCCTCTTAACGCCGGTGCAAGAATCGAAGCAATTTGTTTTATCTGCTCTCCCCTGTGTGGAATATCTTCTGGCCGATAATTAGACTGAAGAACAGATTTATCATTAAAGATTCTGTTATTATCAAAAGATTCAAAAATTTTATCAAGTTCTAATTTCATTTTATTATTTATACCTCAAAAATGGACCCAGACCCACACTATCATTTCTTGTGGAAAGTTGTAAAATCCCAAAAAACTATTGGAGAAAACTTTTTTTCTTATATAAACAATTATGACCACTAATAAAGAAAGACACCTTTATTTCTTGTGGAAATAGATTTTTACCCATCTCACCCAATTGTTATATTGATTGTAATTAATTTATTGATGAGCTATAAACGATGATGGACAATCCAAGCTTATTATTAAAGATT
>JAHJMH010000019.1 GCA_018821425.1 Nanobdellota archaeon | reverse complement strand
TCAGAGCCAGCAAGAACCCCTGCTAACGCTCCAAATTGGTATCTTTCAAAGCTTGAATAATCTGGTTGTTTTTTTTCTGCCATTTTATTTTTTATCTCCTTTCAGAGAAGATTGATTCAACTAAATAGCAAAATCTTATTGGTGCTGCAAGATTTGCAGGAGATTCATCCCCAACTAAACTGAAACTGGTGACATTTCCTTCGCGATTTTCGGGCTTTGATAATCTTATCCCTTCCAATTTATTTAATTGAGATAAAAATTTGTGAGAATCGCTGAATGCAGAATCTCCCCTAAAATTACCTATCGTTCTTCCAGTTCCCCAGTATTGCGGATAGAGACTCCTTTCAAGAGATTGGTTAGGGTTCTCTGATTTAAATTGTCTGATTGTGTAACCGACTGCATCCCGATGATAATTTCGAGAACGAAGCTCTTCGCTATTTCCGTCCCTTCCGTCTATTTTCCATGTATTGTATTCTGCCATTTTATTTTTCTCTATATTCATCCTACAAATTTAACATTTATAAACCTTTCTATCTGTTGTCTTTTAGAAGAAGTAACAACTACACATTAGTTGGAAGTTCCATCAAATGCTCATGAATGGTTTTGAGTCTCAACGGAATTTTCGGCTTAACTTTTTTTAGGACCCCTCGAGTGAATTGAACGGCCTTTTCGTCAGGCACAGCGATAAGAAATAATTTAGTTCCTTTTTTAAGTATCGCTGCCTTCCCAACCGGCTTCCCGTAAGAAAGTTGCATACCTGTCTGCATTCGGTCAGAACCCGCTCCTGTAAGCATTTTATTCTCTCGCTGAATATGGTGTGGGAAAACGCAAACCTTGAAAAAATACTGCCCCAGTAATTCTGTTTCGAGCGCTTTGTTTATGTACTGTCTACATGCCTCAAGCGCATTGTGTCGTATCTGCGCTTTCTCGTCGGCAACAACGATAATTTTTTCTGGAAGTTTTCCAGACATATAAAGAGATTGAAGCCCCATACAAAACTTAACAATTTTCTGCGGCGGAACCGTTTTTATATAAGACTTCCCTTTCTTCTTACTTACCCTCGTGAAAGGAAGAACTTTTCTCTTTGTGTATGCTGATGCTTTCCTAAGTGCCATTTTAGATTTCTACTTCTCCTAATCTTTCGCGGTTTAGTTCGCATGCTAAGGGATATTTTTTACAGATAACTTCTGCGTATCCTCTTGCCTGCACGGAACCTAAACTCTGCGCCAACATTCTTTTTATAACATAAGTACAAGAACCTAAATCATCACATGTCTCTGGAAAAAAATTAGCCATAACATCTATTATTCTATCTACCAAAATAGGAAATTCCTTCTCAAAATAGTTTTCTTTATAATTTCCTAACATTGTTTGTTCTCTTGTCATTTTATCTCAACCTCCGTCGTGACTGCTTGTCCCGGAAGACCTTTTTCAAAAATCGCGCGCACAACGCCCTTGTTTCCATGCGCGGCGGCAATCTTTCCCTTAATTATTTTTCCCGCGGGCGACTTCCATTCAACGCCTTTCCCCGCAAGCTTCCCAGCTTCCTCACGATTGGAAACTCCAAGAACTTCTATAAGAAAGTGCCTTTCATGAACCGTCTTCCGACCTCGCCTAAATTGTAAAACTTTTCCAGTTGTCATTATAATAATTAATTGAGAAACTGGTTTTTAAAGATTGCTAATTGAGAAACTGGTTTTTAAAGATTGCTAATTCAAAAATAATTGGAAAATCCTCTCAAGATCTTCTGAAACCAAAAGGATTAAATACTATTTTGCGCTTTGTTGTAACATGGAAAAGAAGATGGCAGTTAATATCATAATTGAAAGAGAAAAAGTTAACAATAAGGAAATGTTTATAGTTTCAAGCCCGAATGTGAACGTTTTTGCCGAAGGAATTTCCATAGAAGAAGCCAAAAAGAAATTTCTAGATGGACTAAAAACCCATTTGGAAGAATTTCCTGAAGAGAAATCTTGTTTAATTATTCAAGAAGAAGAAAGATATGAAATGCCCATGATTTCAAAAATATTTTTATAAAAATTCCTCTTGAGAAATTCCAGTTAGCTTACATATTTTTTTGAATATTCCGATTGTTGTCAGAGGTAAAACAAGTGTGATGCGAATTTCACCGTTAGACAAAGTCACATGGCTCCCTTTCCTACTTTTCACATTGTATCCTTTCTTAACTAAAATTTTTATGATCTTATCACCTTTTACAATTTTTGGGGTTTTCATTTTTTTGATAATTCTAGGATGAATAATTCTTTTCCATCAACAATTTCTTTTTTAGGTGTGAATAGATTGGTGAATTCAGAGTCGGCCATTCCTATCTTTTTGAACAATTTGTTAGAATACATGACTCGACCATTATTTTGATGTTTGTTATTTAGTTTGAAACCATTTTCTCCTTCTTTCACAAATTCAAAGCCCAAAATAATTGTTTTTGGCCTATCATTAATATGAACTTTTACATAAGGAAAATTTCTGAGATCATTGTCTCTTATAAAAATATGATTAAACGAGACACAATTCCCCTTTTTCAGCAAAGTTATCTTACCCTCTGTGGCTGATGAATGACTCTTTTGAAGTGTTTCCCATGGCATTTTATTATCTTGGTGCTCCAGCACCTGAATTATAATTCATTCCTAACTTTATAAATACCCCTGCTCCACCGAATTATCTCCCGGTCCTCCGGAAAAAATCCCTAAAGAACAATCTCGAACTCACCAAGCTCTTTCCTTATCAAATCGAAAACTCTTGGATGGATTTCAATCGGTTTCCCAAGATTTTGATTTTCCATCACCTTCGAAACCTCGGTCATGTCTGATTTCTCAATCTTGTTAGTAAGTTTCATCACGTCCTTTTCAACGAAAAGGAAAGAAACTCCAGAACAATGAAGTACTTCCGCGACGGCAGGTTTCTCGGACTTTTTGTACTTTAACCGCATTCTCCCTTTTTCCATCGAAAGGAAATCGCTCCTCTGAGAATAATCGATTAAATCATTAATAAGAACCGTCGCATTTTTTCTCGTCTCATCGACTTTATACGCTTTCATTTTGCCTTTCTTAAATTCCGCGCACGCCTTTATAACCTCTTCAAGAATTCGCACGTGCTGTTGCGTAAAGCTTCCTTTCTTAACAAGTTTATCAAATTCTGAAACAAGAACCGCCTGCGGTTTTTTACCGACGATGGCCTGAAGCAATCCAAAAATATCAGTATAAATTTGTTCTAACGTTTTTTCCTGCGTTCGCTTTTCTATTTGTTTTCTTAATTCTTTCAATCTTCCCAAATAATCATCCATATCGCTAAGAAGTTTGTCAAGCTCCGCGCCCTTTATTTCTTTTATTTTTTCATGCTCATAATCTTTGTAAATCCCGACGATATTATCAAGAATATTCACATACTTTTTCTCAAGCATTTTTTCCTTATCCACAAAAATCTTTTTCATCTCAGTCGTGGTTTGCTTTGGCGTCGGCGGAGGCAAACCGTAAAGCATCAACAAAGCTTGGCTCGGTGTCAAAACTCCCCAATAAATATCATGAACAAGAATATCAAGAAGAGTTGCCTTAGCTCTCTTAACAGTTTTATCCCCCATAGACATAAACATATCAATCGCTTCAGGACTCGGTTTCAAACGCCCCATTTTCAAAAGAGCTTTCCACGGGAGAAAAGTTCCTTTATCGTAAAGCGGAACTCCATCACGAATGAAGGTAAACATCACCGGATGCGCATCTTTAACAGATTCCCAGAAATCCGTCAGAAGATAAATCTGAACATTAAGAACATTTTTCTTCACGCCCGCAAGTGCCGTCGCCTCGCCAATGTATTGCTGAATCATTCCCCTCAATCTTTCCTTGAGCTCAAGCCTCGGCATCCTCTTCACATCAGTATCATTAATTATCACAAAGGAATCAACATCGGATTCTTTCGTACCCTCGGCGCGAACAAGGCTCCCCGCAATAACATAACTCACAACGTATTTGTCAAATTTCTGAAGAACCAAACTCTTGTGAATTTCTGCAACTCTCAACGCTGAAAGAAGTCCTCCCTTGTCATAAAGCGGGAACGACATTCCAACCGCACTCAAAAGATCAAACTTGCTGTCAAGTCCAGTCTCCCAAACATCAACAGGCGTTTTAAGATAAACCCAGGCATTCTGTTTTGCCTTGTCAAGCTCCGCAACAATTTCTTTTTTTATCTTTGGAATCTCCTTGAATTTCTCCTCGGGAATTATTATATAAAGATGAATTTTTTTCTGAATCTTCGCGAGCTCAGCTTCGGCAACGGGTCCCATTTCATCTTCAATAAAATCTTTTATTGATTGCGGCGGAAGAATCCCTATTGCTTGAATACAAGGATGTTTTTTAATAAGAGTTACCTTGACTTTCTCAAGTTCCTTTTTAGTCTTCTCCATTTCCTTCTGAATTTTCTCTGAATTCTCAGGAATAATTAATTTTTTCGCAGAATAATTATTGTTTAAATCCATGCCGGGAATACTTTTCTCCGGAGAATTTACATCCATAATGATTTTACCATTTTTTAACTTATAAAGGTTTTGAATTCAAAACCTTTGACAAAATAGGGGGAGATTTCTCAGAAATATTGTTAACAAAACCGACGATGATTATTTTAAAAGTTAGTTGGACTTAACGCGATTTTACCCATTAACATAATTCCCGTTTTCCCGAGCACAGCGAGGCAAAAAAAGATATGCGCTGTCCGAGAATCGAACTCGGGCCACCTCGTCCTTGCAGTTCCCAAAAATCTCGGAACGAGCATTCTTAGGAGGTTGACGGTCAAGGAACCTAGGTTCCTTACCTTGGCAACGAGATATTCTACCACTAAACCAACAGCGCTTTAATATCCTATAAGAATTGCGTTTTTAAAATTTTAGAAAGCAATCATCCAGTTCAAAACTCCTGCAAACGTAACCCAAATAAAATAAGGAATCAAAAGATAAAACGATTTTTTATTTACCCCATATGTTAAAATCAGCAAAGCCACTATTGAAAACCAAAGAGCAATTAATTCAAAGAACGCGCCTTGAGCATTTCGCAATCCAAAAAATATCAAACTCCACAAAACATTAAAAAATAAATTTACTCCAAAAAGAATTGCTATGCTTTTTCGGGTGCTTAAATTTTTTGCCTTAGGAGAAGTCCATGCAAAATAAATTGACAACGCAATAAGAAAAAACAAAATGTTCCATACGATTGGAAAGACAAAACTCGGCGGCGTAATGCTCGTTTTGGTTGTTTGATACCAATCAGAATTCACACTTCCCGACGTGAAAACGCTCCCGAGAAACGCGATAGCGTAAACCGCAACAAGGAGAACAATAAGAACTTTCCAGTTTATTTTTTTCATCTTCTCTTTTTATGGTCCGTGGAGGAATCGGACCTCCGCTTCCTCGGTTTTTAGCAGTTTCCGTTTCTCCCAAAGGAGATGGTGCGGAAGAACCTTTGTTCTTCTGCGTGTAAACGAGGTGTTCTACCATTAGACTAACGGACCTAATTATTTAGATAAAACGGGGCGGCTTTTAAAAGTTTTGAAACGCCTCTTTCCAAGCCAGGATAAAATTTCTACAGTTTAAAATTCTTAGATGCTTACAGAGTAAAAGGTGTCTCCTCGTGAGGAAGTTTCCCAATAATCGACTACCCCCTCTTTTGTTTTTTTGTGGTTCCCTTTTCAAAATTGGATCTTTTCTTTTCGGAGTAAGTCAAGCAAAAATTTAACTAATGGTATTAGATTTCCATTCAGGTGAGATTCTTCAAGAGATTCATAGTAAATATGTTTTTCTTTGTTGAGTATGTTAATCATGGGATATTTGTTCTTGTGCAAGATGAAATTGATTAGTAACCTGCCAACCCTTCCGTTGCCGTCGATAAAAGGATGGATTGTTTCAAATGCAGAGTGGAAATAGGTAGCGAGAATTAGGGGATGCAATTTAGTTTTGTTCTTGCTATACCATGAGAGCAAATAAGACATTTCTTTTGGAACTTCAGATGGTTTTGGAGGTAACCAATTAGTTCCCCGTATGTAAACTTGCAAGGTCCTGTACCTTCCCACCTGATTTTTTAATTCTGGCTTTAAAGTGTTCTTGGTCACTAGTTTGTGAAGTTTTAATATAAAGTTTTTATTTAAGTCTCCTTTATACCTTAACAAAAAATCAAATGCCTCTTTGTGATTGGTTATCTCATTTATTTCCCTCAATGATTTTCTTGGAGTTACCCCTTCAAAGAGTAGTTGAGCAGTTTCCTGAAGAGAGAAGGTATTCCCTTCGATATTTGTGGAATCATATGTGAATAATGAAACAAATGCTTCGTATTTTGATTGATTATCTTCTTTTTTTCTATCTTTTGTTTTCTTAATCTTATTCAATTCTTTGATCTCATCGTTTGTTAAAAGAGTAGAAAGTAGCATCAACTCTTTGTCCGCTTTTTTCTCTTTTTCAGCAAGATCTTTTTTTAAGTTAACACCTAGATAGACTCTCCTTTTAGTTACCTTTCCATTCTTTCTAACGGATAAGACTCTGTAATAGTACTTTTTACCATTTTTTTCTTTTACCTCAGTATAAACCATATCAATCTGTACGTCTACACCGTTTAAATATCTTTTGGTGATGTAGACGTATAAGTGTATTGGACAGAATTCAGAACAAGCTGACGCCCTCCAAGGTCACAAGAATGTATAACGCCCCAACCAGGACTCGAACCTGGATGCCCTTGCGGACCGAGATCTTTGCTATCTTACTTTTTTCTACCAGTGTAGTTTCTTTTTTACAAAAAAAGAAACCCATTCCAATCTCGTGCAATACCCTTATGCGATTGGGGCCTTTGTGCCCCAGAGTATCCGACAAAGTCGAGAGCAAAGCGAACTTTGCGATTGGGGCAAATTGTTAATAGAACTATAACGGCGAAGAGAAATATATAAAGTTAACTAAGAGAAACTATGTCTCATCTTACGCCGCCATCACAGAACTGCTTTCCCATTTGTGAGGTTTATAATCTTTCACAGAAAGAACATCTCTATAAGAAGGAAGTTGAATTGCTTCCATCAGAGGAACATCTTTTAGTTCTAATCGCGCGGATCTTTTTGGCTCATAAGATAATTGTGTTAAAACATCGGGAGTGTGATCTTTCCCTTTGTCCAATTCTTGTTCTCCAGGAGCATTTCTTAAATACCAGTCCCTCAAAACTAAAAAATCCTTGCCTGACATTGCACCATTAACTCGAACTTTAAACTCTTGAACTTTACTTTCATCGTCCCAAAAATAACTTCTCGGAGGAACCCCAGTATAAATATGTGTATCAATAAATGTGTGAGTAAAATTTCTAGGAATTAAGCCAGTTTCATTAGCAACCAAATGAGCAAGGATGGCATCCTGAGCATCATTATAAGGAACTCCTAAATAAGAATCACAAGATCTTTGAACTTCATGCAAATCCATAAATTCTCCTTTAACAATGAACTGTTGCCAAAAGGGGCAGGGACCAATAGCCATTTTGGAAATGTTTGGAGCATCCCACGCATCAAGGATATTATATCTTCCAAATCTCTTTTCAGGATCTTTCAAATTTCTTAAAAGATTTGCAAGTTGATCCACTTCTTTTCCATCTTCATCTTTACCATGTCTCCAATTATACCCATAAACAGGACCCAAATCTCCAGATTCTTCTCCCCCCGACAATCTTTTCTGATAAGCAACAAATTCTTTTGCCCATTCAGGAGTGTGTTTTGGAATTGATTTATCTCGACCTGTATCTTGCAAATGCTTCTGGAATGCATTTTGAGTCCAGTAATTAACACTCCTTTCGACTAAGGATTTAACACTTCGTTCTCCCCTTAATTTCCAAAGAAGTTCTTCCGCAGCCAATTTTGGAGAGATTTTTCTTGTTGTATGTAACGGGAATTGTTTTCTTAAATCCACAGAATATTGATGTCCAGAAATTCAAATAGTATGAACTTTCGTTCTTGGATCTTCAACAACATCTCCCTCAACCAACACTCTTTTCAAAAGATTATGAAACTGCCTCATTTTTCTTATCGAGAAAAACAAATTACTCTTTAAAAATAAATCTGTCTTGGGAAATATATCTTGAAAATTGCTAAACATATAAAAATCTTATTTTGCGTACTAACAACATGGGCGAGCGATATCTTCATTCGGCGATGATGAAATTAAGTGACCTTGTTATTTCTTTTGATGAAACGAGGCTTATTCCCGCACGGAGAACGGTAGAACTTCATCAAGCTCTTACTCTCCCTCCCGATTTGGACAAAGAAACAATCCAATACATAGAATCAACAACCATGTCTTTTTTAAAAGAGCGCGAAGCATATTTAGTGGAAGAGTTAGAGTATCTTAATGAGGCATTAGGTGAAAGCTCTGTGGAGATTTCTCTGGGAAACACTACTCTTGAATCCAAAGTTGAACATCATGAAGTAAGTGTTCCCATGTCAATACCCGAAAGAGAAATTCCTCCCGAGAAAAAAGCGAACCCCCGAAAAAAATTTCCAGAGCCTACTGGAACTCTAAATATTGACCCCGTTTCTATGAAAGAAGCTATGATGGGGGGAAATAACCAATCTCCCATTTCATCTAGTGATAAGGGAGATTCAAGGTTTTATTTACCTTCTTCAAACAATATTGATGGAGCAAATGCGAAAAGATTTTTACATGCGGTTATTGGGGACGAAAGAATAGAAAGAATTGTTTATGATTTTATAGGGAAAAGAAAGGATCTCACGGGGGAAAGGGAGACTCTGTTTAAAGACCATTTAGAAAGATTCAAGGAACTTTACAACGATTATGACTCTTTGAAATTTTCAGAGATACAAGATAAACTTGGAGAATCCCCCTCAGATGTTATTAGAATTTTAAGTTCGTATCCCGGAAATGAAGTCGTGGATTTTGTAAGAATGATTAATCCTTATAACCGCGGACAAAAACATTTTTTTGCTATTCGTAAAAACGTGTCTGAAGAAGAGATACTAACCCCTTTGTTCAAAATACAAGAGGCACTTAATGAAGGGCACTTTTCTTATTATGATGTTAGCCAAGTATTGGGTTTTGAAAGAAAGATGGAATCTAATCATCCGCTATTTGAACCTGTAGCTGAAGTTGTTTTTACAAGGAGAGAAGATGGAACCTACGACGAAGGAAGCATAGAAAAATTCAGGGAAGAAACCAAAGGCTATCGTTTTAAAATGCTTAAAAGAATTTTCAATTCCCATCAGCCATCAATTGATTCACTAGTAGATTCCTTGGGATATTATGAAGGACCCTTAACTAAAAGGATAGATATAATTGACGCACCAAGCAGAAGACCCCAGGATCCAACAGAAATTTATATGTTCAAATGTGATGAAGATTGGGCTATCGATGTTAAAGCACTTGTAGAAGAATTTGGATTACCATATCACGCCTAATCACAAAATTCTAATCTTTCATCTCAATCTTAATATTAACATTCTTCGGAATCTGCATCCTCATAATATGGTGAAGAACTTTTTCGTTCGCCGGTAAATCAATCAACCTTTTATGAATCCTCATTTCAAAATTATCAAATGTCGCGGTTCCGTCGCCGCAAGGCGCCTTTCGCGTCGTAACTTTCAATCGCTTCGTTGGCAAAGGAACCGGTCCCGAAATTACTATGCCCGACTTTTTCGCGAGCTCTTTTATGGATTCACAGATGCTATTAATCATTTCTATGTCAGTACTGTTAAGTTTAATTCTTACCTTAGGCATTACATAAAAATCTAATCGCTGTTTAAAAACCTTTTTATAGTATTTCTTTTTATTAGCTTCATAAAAGAGGCGAAAAATGGTTGAAGTTTTTACACAGATTAGTTTTATGATTCTTATCGTACTTGGAGTCTCTCTAATTATGAAGCTCCTCAAACAGCCGATGATAATCGGATACATTCTTTCAGGAATCATCGTCGGACCTTACTTCCTCGGCATACTCCCTGGAATTGACACTATCAATACTTTCTCTGAAATCGGAATCGCACTTCTACTTTTCATCGTCGGACTTCATTTAACTCCAAAAGTCATCAAAGAAGTCGGAAGAATTTCACTCATCACAGGAATTGGCCAAATAATTTTCACCTGCGGAATCGGTTACCTCATCGCAGTCACGCTCGGTTTCCCAATTTTGACTTCGCTCTACATTGGAATGGCGTTAGCCTTCAGTAGCACAATTATAATTATGAAACTTCTCTCTGACAAGGGAGACCTTTACACTCTTTACGGAAAAATCTCAATAGGATTCCTTCTCGTTCAAGACCTCGTCGCGATTTTAATTTTGATGATTATTTCTTCCCTTTCCTCGGGAGAAAATTTCGTAAGTCAAATAGCCATTACAATTCTTAAGGGAATTCTCCTCACCTTAGTTCTCGGAGTCATAAGCGTTTTCATTCTTCCAAGGTTCCAAAAGTTCTTCGCAAGCGCCCAAGAATTCCTTTTCGTGTTCTCAATCGCATGGGGTCTTGGAATAGCGTCGCTGTTCTTCTACGCCGGACTTTCAATCGAAGTTGGCGCATTGATCGCAGGAGTTCTCCTTTCCATCTCGCCTTACAATTATGAAATAAGTTCCAAGATGAAACCTCTCCGGGATTTTTTCATAATTTCATTCTTTCTTCTCCTTGGAGCTCAAATGACAATAGGATATATCCCCCAACTCCTATTACCTGCTATTATATTTTCCTTATTTGTCCTTATCGGAAATCCATTAATTGTTATGATACTGATGGGCATCGAGGGTTTCACTAAAAAAACTGGTTTCCTCGCAGGTTTAACCGTCGCGCAGATAAGCGAATTTTCACTAATACTCATCGTCTTAGGAGTTAAGGTGGGCCACATCTCAAACGAGATTCTGTCCTTGATTACGCTAGTAGGAATGATAACTATTGCAGGCACAACATACATGGTACTCTACGGAAATAAAATCTACCGCATAATCTCTGACTACCTCCAAGTTTTCGAAAAGAAAAAAGTAAAGGAAAGAAAAATTAAATACAAAAAAGTAGACGCAATTCTATTTGGGTACAATAGAATTGGCTTCGGCATACTTAATTCTCTAAAAAAAATAAAAAAGAATTATCTCGTTGTAGATTTCAATCCAGAGGTCGTAGCAGATTTGAAAAAGATGCGGGTTCCTTGTATTTACGGCGACGTTGACGACGACGCGCTCCTTCGCGATTTACCATTAAAAACACTCAAGCTCGCTGTTTCAACAATCCCCGACTTTGAAACAAATGATTTCCTCATTGAAACAATAAAAGAACAAAACCCAAAGACAATCGTTATCGTCAGAGCGCACACCATTGAAGACGCGATGGACCTTTACAAATCGGGCGCGGATTATGTTTTAACACCGCACTTCCTCGGCGGAGAATATCTTGCAGGAATGCTCAAGGATATCAAAACAGACAGGGAAGGCTACAAGGAAGAAAAAGAAAAGCATATCAAAATGCTTATGGAAAGATTCAAAAGAGGCCATGAACATCCCGATGCTTAGATAATGTTCCTTTTACAAAATAGTAACAACCATAAGATTTATAAAACGCTTATGAGTTGATTTTTTATGAAACCAAGAACACTTTTGACAATATTAGCATTAGGATTTATGACAGCTTGCGGAAGAGAAGAAAAAACTAGTCATGAATTTTATCAAGGATATAATGAAACAATAGAGCCCGGAAAAACTATTTATGTATTTGATGACTTGCCTCTTCACTTAAGAGAGAACCCTGCAAAATTCAAACTCGAGGGAAATTCTTCTCTGAAAAAAAAACTTGAAATTGGAGAAAGATACAAATTCAAACACAGAGAACCATTTTTCTCTTTTAATCATGGGAGCATAGTAAAAATACTTCCAGATACTTCTCATTACAGTCGCGAAAGATTAGTGCAAGGCGAACAATTCTAGAACCACTCCAGAAATTATCTAAAAATTTATTCATGGTTATTTGTAGAAACAAAAATGAATGGAACTTATGCAACAACAGAACAAGGAAGATTCATTCGAAATGCACTAACAAGAGAAGAAGAAATCTTGGAAGGATGGGTTAAACTGAATCAAAGAATCGAAGATTACATAATGAGAAATATAACTCGAAACATTGAATCCCTTCCATACATAAAAGTGTAAACCAAACTATTAAAAACTAATTCCTCAATTTATTCTCATGGACAAAGGATTACCTGAAATTAACATCGGAGTTGTTGGGCACATTGACCACGGAAAGACGACACTTCTTAGCAGGCTCTCAGGAAAATTTACAGACACACACTCTGAAGAACTCAAACGGGGAATTACAATAAAACTTGGCTACGCTGAAACAACAATTTTCCAACACCCCTCGGGATTCTCAAATAAAGAAACAGAAAATGAAAAAAGGGGAACTCCGGTTAGATATGTAAGTTTTATTGACGCGCCAGGGCACGAAATGCTCATGGCGACCATGCTTTCCGGCGCAGCAATCATCGACGCTGCAATCCTCGTAGTAGCCGCAAACGAAGGAATAAAACCTCAGACAAGAGAACATTTAATGGCACTTCAGGCGAAAAACATCAAGGACATTATAGTCGTTCAAAATAAGATAGACCTCACGAGCAAAGAACAAGCCATGGAAAATTACAAGGAGATAAAAGAATTCTTGAAAGGAACAATTATGGAAAACGCTCCAATAATTCCCGTCTCCGCACAACAGGAGATTAACATCGACAAAATATTTGAAGAAATTATGAAAATAAAAATTCCTGAAAGAGATTTAAAATCTGAACCACTATTTTTCGTCGCAAGAAGTTTTGACATAAACCGACCGGGCTCTGAAATTGAAAAACTTCACGGAGGAATCCTCGGAGGAATTCTGAAAAAAGGAGTTCTAAAAATCGGAGATGAAATTGAAATAAAACCGGGAATAAACATAAAAAAATCTCACGGAGAAATGGAGTACAAAACTCTTACAACAAAAATTCTCTCTCTTTATCGAGGGAAAGAATCTGTAAACGAAGTCTCGCCAGGTGCAAGCATCTCAATCGAAACCGCCCTTGACCCTTCAATAACAAAAGCTGATTTTCTGAGAGGATGCATCGTGTCCAGTATTGGTTCACTCCCCGAAATAAGCCACAGCCTAAAAATGAAAGCGACACTATTCAAAGAAGTCTCGGGATTAAACAAAGAAAAAATAGTAGAACCATTAAAAACAAAAGAACTTCTCATGCTGAGCATAAATACTACCATCACCGTCGGCACAATCGAAAAAATATCTGGTGACGAAGTCGAAGTAATCTTAAACATTCCAGTAGTAATTCTGAAAGAAGATAAGGTCGGAATAGCGAGAAACATCGAGGGTCACTGGCGATTAATTGGCTGGGGCGACGTTGTTTAATTCTCAGATAGAGAAAGAAATGTTTATAAGATTTTATTTCTTTAATATGATAAAAAGGAAACCAAATGAGCTTTGGACCCAATATCTTATGGGAAGAATATATCAGATGGAAAAATAAAATAGATAATGGCTTCTAACCTGCAAGAATTAATCAGAGAATTTTATTTATTAATATTGTTTCCCGACGCAAAATCCAAATAACAAGTGAAAGAAACTAATAAGATTTCTAAATTTATTGTCTATCTTTATGATAAAAGTCAAGGAACTCCACAAGGTTTTTTTCTCTTGTATACCTATAAGAAAGGCGAAAAGAGTCGACATAAACTTCCCTTGTTCCTTTCCGTCCGTAACCCATCGGCTTCCCAACCTCTGGATTGTCAATAATTTTTGAGATTTTATTTTTTATATTCTTCTGAACAGATGAGTCTTTCGTTTTAGAAACAGCTCGTTTAAAAATTTCATCATAAATAACTCTCACCATTTTTCAAGTTCTTTCAAAAAATCTTTTGAGTCCATTTCAGTGAAGTTTCCTTCTTCATGCCTTCTAATAGCCTCTTCAGTCCTCCTCGCAAATTCCATATCTTCTGCAAGCTGTTCAAACTTTTTCATAAACAACTCTATACCCTCCAATTTCTGATAAACTTGTTCGAGACTTATTGATTCAACCATACTAGATTAACAAAAGGCGATTATATAAAATTTTCTATAGTCCACCAAAAAAATATCTGGTGACGAAGTCGAAGTAATCTTAAACATTCCAGTAGTAATTCTGAAAGAAGATAAGTCGGAATAGCGAGAAACATCGAGGGTCACTGGCGATTAATTGGCTGGGGCGACGTTGTTTAATTCTCAGATAGAGAAAGAAATGTTTATAAGATATAATCCTATAATACTTTTATGAAAAGGGCTGTGATAGTTTCTTTGTTATTAGTTCTAGCATTCGGAATTCTAATTAATTCTTCATTTGTTCTCGCCGATTCGGTAAATGCGGGAATAGGCAATTCCGAAAACGCCGCATCCGCAGACAATTCGGGAAGCTCAAATGATAACTCTGATGATGATGATGATGATTCGGCAAGAGTCAGAGCCGAGACAAGAATAAGAGTAATAGAGGGTGAGGTTGAAAAAGAAATTAGGTCTGAAAGAAAAATAAGAGTAAAAGATGGTCAAACAGAAATAAGAACAAGATTAAAAGTTGAGGGTAATGGAGCAAACCTTTCTATTGTAGATTCAGAAGGAGAAAGGCACAGAATAAGAGTTACTCCTGAAAAACTTAGAGTTCTAATAATGGAAAGATTAAAAGCAAATAACATAACGGAGTTTTCAATTGATGAAATAGAGCACAAAAATATCCCAAGAGTGGTTTACAAAATTAACTCAGAACATCCGGGGCGATTTTTAGGAATAATCAAACTTTCAATGAAGGTGCAAACACAAATAGATCCTGAAACTGGAGAAATCATAGATGTTAATACCCCTTGGTGGGCATTCATAATAACTGGTGAAAAAATTGCTGACAAAAATGAAATAGTCGGTAATGAAACCTTAGAAGACGAAATAGTATCTGATGATGAAGAACTAGAAGAAAAATTCGGAGACATTAAGATTGACGAGGAATTGGAAATAAATGTAGAAACTCTAAATGGGAGTTCTGAAATTGAAGTTGAATTAGAGTTTGAAACTGAAATCACAAACACAGATGATGTGATTTCTGAAATTTTAAGTAAATTAATATTAAGTTCGGAAGAGATAAATAGTCTGCTTAAAATTGGTGAAAGTGATGAGCCTCCTGAAAGTAAAGATAAATTAAAAGTTAAAATAGAGTCTGAGGATGGTTTAACTGAAGTTGAATTTGAGTGGAAATTTATTATTGACAGCGATAATAGACAAGTTATAGTTAATGCAATAATAGAAAGACTCTTTTCACTTACAGATGAGGATATAAATAACATTCTTGTTTTGGAAACCGAAGACGAGGAAGATGAAAACGAAGATGCTCTAAAGCAAGAGAATAAATAATTCTAATATTCATGCTGTTTAAGTTATCTTTAATTAATATGTGAGCCTAACGAGTCAATTGTTATTTAATCTCATTGGAGTTTTTTATGTTAGGTATATTCTCACGGAGAAACTTCGTGCCCGCCGGCGTTCGAGGCATTTCGGAGCAACATCAATCGCGCGAAGCGCGCACCTTTTTTTCAGTTAAAGACTGCCTTTCCATTCTATTCAACTATTTCTTCACCATTCTCATGAACCTTTATCAAATCAGTAACGCTGTCTCCTGGCGACAACTTAACTACACGAACCCCTTGAGTCGCGCGACCCATCACTCTTATATTCTTTAGAGAAGTTCTTATGACCATTCCCTTCGCTGTCGTAATGATTATTGAATCACTTGGCTGTGTTGAAACCGTCGTAACAACCTCGCCCGTTTTTTCCGAAACTTTCAAGTTCATAACACCCTTCCCTGCTCTCGCTGTTTTTCTATAATCCTGAACTTTTGTTTGCTTTCCATATCCATTCTTTGTGATAGTCAAAACTTCTTTAGTTCCCAACAATTCAAGACTGACAACTTCATCATCCTTACCCAATCTTATTCCATTGACCCCATAACTTGCGCGACCCATATCCCTAACATCATTACTGTTAAATCTTATTGCTTGACCTTTCCTCGTAGCAAGAAGAACCTCGTCGCCTTTTTTCATAACTTGAACTTCAATCAACTCGTCCGAATTGTCAGCAGGAAGATTAATCGCGCGCAAACCTGAAGCTCTCGGCCTTGAGAAATTCTCCAAGGAGATTCTTTTAACAATTCCTTTTTTCGTTGCCATGAAAAGGAAGTCCTCAAACTTGCTCACAGATATAACGCTCGAAACAGTTTCATCTTTCAAACTAAGAAGATTCGCGAGAGATTTTCCCTTGCTGTATCTTTCTGCTTCCGGAATATCGTAAGCCTTCAACCATAAAACTTTTCCCCTCGTCGTGAAGAACATTAAGTAATCATAAGTTGAACAAGTAATAAGCTGCCTTACAAAATCTCCTGTTGCAAGACCGCTTCCAATAACTCCCCTACCCCCACGTCGCTGTTCCCTGTAAGATTTAACATCCATTCTCTTGCAATAGCCCTTCTCCGTTATCGTAACAACAACTTCTTTTTTCTGAACAAGATCCTTTTCTGAAATCTCACTCATTCTCTGCAGAACCGTAGTCCTTCGGTTATCTCCATAATTCTTCTTTAATTCATTAACTTCACGAACGATAACTTTCAAAATTTCTTTCACATCCCCGAGTATCTTCTCAAATTCAGAAATTTTCAAATTTAATTCATCCTGTTCTTTCTGAAGTTTGCCATGTTCCAAACTTGTGAGCTGTTGAAGTCGCGTTTCAAGAACAGCCTGTGCCTGTCTCCTTGTGAAACCAAATTTCTTAAGAAGACCTTCGAGAGCATCCACAGAATTCTTGGAAGCCTTTATAAATTTGATAATAGCATCAATATCTTTCAACGCCTTTAGTAACCCAAGAACAATCTCAATTCTATCTTTAGCTTTCTTCAAATCAAATTTAGTTCTGTTCGTTATAATATTTTTTCTATAATCAACATATTCTCTAACAACATCCCTAAGAGTCATCACGCGAGGTCGTCCTTTAACCAGCGCAAGGAAATTCACATTAAAAGAATCCTGGAGCCGCGTGTATTTGTAAAGAGAATTAATAACAAATTTAGAATTCGCCCCCTTTCTTAATTCAATGACTATCCTTGTCTTCCCTTTCGAAGATTCGTCCCTTATATCGGAAATGTCTCTTAATTTTTTATTCTGAACCATATCTGCAATCTGCGTAACCAAAGTGGATTTATTCAACATGTAAGGAATTTCAGTAATCACAATTGCGTCCTTGGATTTCAAAGACTCAGTATTAGTTTTTCCCCTCAAAATAAGTTTTCCCCTTCCGGTCTTGTAAAGTTCGAGCATATCTCCGGAAACAGAACCCCCCGTCGGGAAATCAGGAGCAGTAACAATTTTCGCGAGCTCCTCAATACTTATATCAGAATTTTTTACGTAAGCAATAATCGCATCACAAACTTCTGTAAGATTGTGAGGCGGAATATTCGTCGCCATTCCAACTGCAATTCCCGAGGCGCCGTTTAACATAAGGGCGGGCAATTTCCCTGGAAGAAGGTCCGGCTCCTTCATAGAACCATCAAAATTAGGCGAGAATTTAACCGTTTCCTTATCAATATCTTCAATTAGATCCATTGTGATCGGGGCTAACTTCGCTTCAGTGTACCTTTGCGCCGCAGCAGGGTCGCCGTCAACAGAATTATGAACAAACACCCCGGAAGCCAATGCAAAATTATGTGTTTTGTCCACAGTTAAATCATAAACATCTTTATGTTCTCTTAAAAATTCTATCCCAACAACTTTGTGATTTTGATTTAACTCGCATAATAATAAATTTTGGTTTCCACCAAAATATTTTGTTATCCCTAAATCCCATTGAGTAAAACTTTTTATTTTGAAAATTTTATCTCTTATTTCTTCATAATTATTTTTATTAAGAATAAGCCCATTATTCTTAAGATAATTGCAAATTGTTAAAAATTTCTTTTTACCTGTTAAATTAGTTTTTCTTTTTTTATTTGAAGCAATAATTTTTTCATTAAACAATTTTTTATATTTTGGGGTTTGCCACATCCTTTTCATTGTAAGCAACGCTGTTCTTCTAATTTCTTCTATCCTCTCAGGATGTTCTTTTAGATATTTTTTATTAACTTCACTTAAGATTACTTTCATTTTTTCTTGATAATCTTCCTCCTTCCAATTTCTTAAATTTCTTTTAGTCATCCTCTCAGAATATGCTTCTCTATTTTCAGGATTAGCCCAAAATCTCATTCTGCCCTCAGCTAATTTTTCTCTATAATCCTCGTCATTCTTGTGTTTTTCAGAAGTAAAATCATAATGGGTTTTCCAATGCTCTTTCCAATGCATTCTCCGGATATTACTTGGATTATTGTTCAGTTTATTAAAATCAAGATGGTGCCTTATCCTCCCCTCAGATTTTTGGTAAATCTCATTTTCTAAATTCCAGTTATCTGAAAGTATGTGTAAAAAATCCCAAGAATTTGTTTTTGGTTGGAAAACCATTTTATAACCAAGAAGTTTTGGATTACTCTTATCTTTCTCTGTAGATAATTTTACATAAACAGGCATTAATGAATCCCCTGACTTTAAATTCTGCGCTTCTTTATATGTTCCATTCTTGAGCATAAATTTATGGTTCAACGTACACTTTATTCCTTCGCCATTATCCAACATAACTTTCATAATCTCTTCACTTTCTTTGGTCAGTCTCGGATTTTTAATCTCTGCAATTTTTATTTTCAAATCTTCATCCAAGGTAAATGTAAAATTTCTCTTTCCTTGCTTATGTTCTACAATTAATTCTGAAAAAGATAAATTTCTTCCATCAACTAATTTCACCTCTGTATCTTCTGTAAAACATCCGAAATTTCCTTGACCAATAATGAGAGGATATCTAAGAGTAAAACTCTGTGCCATTCTTACCATTGCCTCATAAACAGCAAGGTCGCCGTGAGGATGGTACTTACCAAGAGTATCTCCAACAATTCTCGCAGATTTTCGAGTCTGTTTGTTTGGTTGCAAACCAAGACCCAACATGGAGTAAAGAATTCTTCTTTGAACTGGCTTAAGCCCATCTTCAATCGCAGGAATCGCTCGCGACACTATAACGGACATAGCATAATCAAGATACGACTTTTTCATCTCTGCAGTAATTTCAGTATTCACTACGTTCTTGTCTTCGCTAATCACGGCGGGCGGGCGGGCGGGATCTTCTTTCTGCGTTTCTTGTTTTTTATTTTCTTCGGGTGTCATTTTATATCAATCTCCAAATTTTTCAAGACAACCAATGCTTTGTCCAAATTTTCTTTTTTAACAAGAACATGGTCGGTGGAATACGAAGAGATAACAAATATGCTTATATTTTCTTCTGCTAGCACCGAGGAGATTTTGGAAATAAATCCCGTTAATGAAAAATCCAAAATTGTATTGAATGTAATTAATTTCCAGCCTCCTTCAATATCAAGAATATCCTCTTGATTAATTTTATTTTTCCCAATTATGACAGTTATCTCATCCCCATTCGTTATATTAGCAAAAGCACCATCATAAGATTTTCTAGATTTGATAATATCAAAATCTTCATCCCAAACTTTTATTAATTTTTCTTCCATTATTTTTTCCCCATCTTTTCAATATATTCAATGAATTCGTCCTCATTCATTTCTTTTTCTTTAACGCCCTTCCCAGTCCATGAACATGATTTACACTCCCAATCTTTCGCGCTTCCGTTTTCCTTTCCATCAATAACAACTTTCACATCGTTGCCATCGCACTTCGGACAAACTTTAACCTTAAATGTTTTTCCCGCTTTCTTACTCGAACTTTTTTTTCCTTGTGCTTTTTCCCAATCCGCCTTGCTATCAAAACCTTCTCTTATCCAATCAGGTGTTGATAATTTTCCTTTCATTTTAAACGTCCAGTTGCGCTTCTTGCGCGTTTTCTTGTATGAATGCTTTTCTCGCGGGAACGTCATCGCCCATCAACATCGAAAAAACTCTGTCGGCTTCGACCGCATCCTCGATAAAAATCTTTTTGATTTTTCTTGTCTTAGGATTCATCGTCGTATCCCAAAGCTGTTGGGGATTCATTTCTCCAAGACCTTTGAATCTTGTGACGCTCACCGGTCCAAGTTTATCTGTAGCTTTTTTCAGTTCTTCATCCGAATAGACATAATAGTCCTTTTGTCCTTTCCTAATTTTGTAAAGTGGGGGCCAAGCAGCATAAACGTGACCCGCCTCAATAAGTTGTGGCATGAATCTGAAAAAGAAAGTCAACATTAAAGTTTTAATGTGTTCACCGTCGACATCGGCATCGGCCATAATTACGAGTTTATTGTATCTTAACCGGTTCATATCGAACTGTTCGCCAACTCCCGTCCCGACGGCAGTAATCATATTCGCAATCTCTTCGCTTGAAAGCGACTTCACGGGATTCGCCTTTTCAACATTCAAAATTTTTCCCTTTAATGGGAGAATTGCCTGCGTCTCCTTATCACGAGCATCTTTGGCCGAACCTCCAGCAGACATTCCTTCAACAAGATACAATTCAGTGCTTTCTTTTTTCTTGCTCGAACAATCTGTAAGTTTTCCAGGAAGACCCCCAAGAGAAAATGCATTTTTTCTTCTGACTAAATCACGCGCTTTTCGAGCAGCAAGTCTCGCTCGCGCAGATTCCAAAACTTTTGTCGTTATCTTTTTCGCAACGTTTGGATTTTCCTCAAAAAATTCAGAGAGCGCAGTAGAAACCGCAGAATCGACAATCCCCTTTATTTCAGAATTTCCAAGTTTTGTTTTTGTCTGACCTTCAAACTGCGGGTCCGGAAGTTTAATGCTTATTATCGCAGTCAAACCTTCGCGAACATCGTCGCCGGAAAGCGAACCGTCCTTAAGCAAACCTTTCTTCCTTGCGTAATCGTTGATGGCCCTCGTGAGAGCAGTCTTGAATCCGGAAACATGAGTCCCCCCTTCAACAGTATTTATAGTATTAACAAAGCCAAAAATATTCTCCTGATATCCTTGATTGTACTGAACCGCGACTTCTATAATCGTGTCTCCAGATTCTTTCTTAAAATAAACCGGACTGCTGTGAAGAACTTCTTTTGATTTATTAATCCACTTCACAAATTCAATAAGTCCACCAGAAGAAAAGAACTCTTGCTTCTTTCCCGATTTCTCATCAATAAGAATTATCTTCAATCCAGTGTTAAGAAAAACAACTTCCCTAAATCTTGTCTCAAGAATCTTGTAATCAAAATCAACAGTTGAAAAAATTTCAGGGTCTGGCCAAAAAGTCACAGTGGTCCCAGTGTCTTCAGTCTTCCCAACAACTTCTAGTTTTGTCTTAGCTAATCCCCGAGAATATTCCTGTCTATGAACCTTCCCATCCCTCCTCACTTCTATAACAAGTTTTTTTGAAAGAGCATTAACAACAGAAACTCCAACACCATGGAGTCCTCCTGAAATTTGATATGATTTCTTGTCAAATTTTCCTCCTGCGTGAAGTTTAGTAAGAGCAACCTGAACTGCAGGTATTTTCTGAGTTGGGTGAATGTCAACTGGAATCCCACGACCATCATCAACAACAATCACGGAGCCATCCTTGTTAAGCGTAACATTAATATCGGTGCAATATCCCGCCAAAGCTTCATCAACCGAATTATCAACAATCTCATAAATCATATGATGCAATCCTTCTTTTCCAGTAGACCCGATATACATTGACGGTCTTTTTCTAACTCCCTCAAGCCCTTCAAGTACTTGGATATCTCCGCCACTATAATCAGATTTTTTTTGAGTCATTTTGTCGTATTTTAGTTTAGAATTTTAATCTAACTATATCAAAAAAGCAAACGTGGTTTATAAATCTTTTCGGGGTTTTATCGTCGGTAAAAAGAAAAATTGATAGAAATTTTACAGATTTTTAAGCCTTAGGTTTTTCCCTTTCAGATTTCTGTTTTTTTGAAACCCAACGGACTTTTCTACGCTTCATTTTCATATTCTTTCTGCATTTTGAAGAACAAAGATAATTTGGAGTTCCGTCATTTGTGACAAGCGTCAAACCTCTTGGAAATTCATATTGAGTTCCGCAATAAACACATTTAGGCATTTAAGTATAAGCCCCCTTTGAAACTTTTGATTTTATTTTTCTTGCTTCAATCTCCGTTTCCCTAAGCATAAGATAATCTCCAATTCTTACAGGACCTCTAACATTTCTTCTCATTGATCTTCCCTTATCTCTACCATCCATAACTTGGCATCTGACTTGCGTAACTTCTCCCCTAAATCCAGTTCTTCCAATAATTTCTTCAACCAAAGCCGGTGCTACAACTCCGAGAATTTTGTCACTTCCTTTAGACCCGGCTTGTTTCTGCTGCCTTCCCTCCTTGGAATTTTCGTTGGGTTTTTGTGTCTTCGCCATTTTAAAAATATAAACAAACTAAGTTGCTTTTGTCCCTTTCTCTAAACTAGCCACATCTTGTTTTGCGTCTCCAAGTTCAATAACTGCAATTGAAGAAGCAGCAACAGGAATTCCAACAGCAATACCAAGTTTTTGCTTACTGTCTGCTTCCTGACATAAGATGTTTTTCTCTTTGCATAAAACCGCAAGATGCTGAACAATCTCTTTCGGCTCAACATCAGCAGCGTAAACAACAAGTTTAGCCGTGCCACGTTCTATTGCCTTCGTAACTTCGTTTGTTCCTTTCTCAACTTTTCCGGTTCTTCTCGCTTTCTCAACTATTGTGTATATGTCTGCCATTTTAATTTAACCAAGAACGAATATTATTCCTCACGAAACACATTCGTTCATCGGATGTATTACTGAGAAAAAATTGGTTTATAAAGTTTTCTTGTTAACGACTCCAAATCACATAAACATCATCAGTCCTCTGCCGCAGCTTTAATTGCAACCTCGCGAAGAGTTATTCAAAAATTTTAAAATCTCATTCTTAAAAACTTCAAAATCGTTCAGTTCTCCGAGATGTTCAAAAACTTTCTCATTATCAACTTCGCCATATTTATGGACAAGAATATTTCTAAATCCTTTCATCTTTCTTAGTATCATCCCGGTCTTTTTTGATATTATATCCTTATCAATTAATTTTTCAAACAAAACATCCTCATCATAAGGAACACCAAGCCTCAAGTTAGCAACGATAACATTGCAGATATCAATAACAGACTCAACAGAGATTTGTAATAATCTTTCACAGGACCTTTTTTTAACAATGCTTTTCCTATATTCTTCAAAATCAGCCGGTTTTATTTCTTCCAATTCATCAAGATAAAGACCTATCTCATCCAGTTTAGAAAGAATTTTATTCCGGTCAATAACTTTTTTCATTTTACAACCTCGACAAATTCTCCAACCGAATTTAAATAATTAAGATAAATTTTCTCAAACAGGTTATAATCTTTTATCATCGCATAAGCAATGTCATACAGGACATCATCATTTTTAGACAAAATTACCTTCCCATCTTTTAACACTCGCTGTTTTATATAAAGAGGAAGCTGCTGAAAAATTGTGATATCAAATTGCCCAGACATCACAGAAAGAAATTTTAATCTCTTAGTAGTCATGTAAGAATTTGAATAACTTTTGTCAAGGATTAAACAAACATCAACATCTCGACTATATTCTCTATTTGTAACAAAACTCCCGAAGATAACCACAGCTATGATTTCCTTATCTTCTTTAACAAGTTTTTCAAATTTCTCTCCAAGTAGTTCATTAAACTTCATAAGATGATTACGGCAAGACCATTTATAGATTTTATTAATCTTTCACCGCCAATCAACCTCCACATCATCAGTCCTCTGCCTCGGCTTGATATCTAAATCTGCCAAGTCTTGGGCGGGCGGGCGAGCACGTCCATTACGCCGCATCTTAAAAATTATCTCTCCGAGAAAAGCAATCATCGCCGCGTTATCCACTAACAACGAACGTTCGGGACAAAAGAATTTCGCGCCTCGCTCCTTGCACATGATACGACACATTTCCTGCAAACGAGAATTGCACGCAACTCCACCGCCGAGTAAAAGCTCTTCCTTCCCAGTATGAGCCAACGCGCGCTCGGCAGTTTCAACAAGCATCGCAAAAACAGTTTCTTGAAGCGAATAAGAGAGATCTGCGAGAGTGTAATTTACAATTTTGCCGTCGCTGCACTCGGATTTTTTCAGAAGAAGATTAACCTTCGAAGAAGATTTCTGCTTAATATTTTTCCCTTGCGGAGAAACCTGTCCGAAGGCGGTTTCGAAGCCATTAATTCCGTGAGCCGAAGGCGAACGCAAATTAAAGGAGGGGGTAGTGTAGGGGGAAACCTGGTGCCCCTCAGAGTGAGCCGAAGGCGAACGCAAATTCTTAATCTTATCAAACTTCTGTTTCAAATTTGTTAAAATTCCGGACAAAGAAATATCCATCCCTTTAACGCTATAAGGAAGTTCGATAAAATTCTTCCCTTGCTTGGCAAGTTTTTCAATTTCTGGCCCTCCCGGAAAACCAATACCCACGTGCCTTGCGAAGTTGTCGATAAAATTCCCAACACCAATATCAAGAGTCTCACCGAAAACTCTGAACTTCCCCGACGCATAAGCAATAACTTGTGTGTTCGCTCCCGAGGCGTAAAGCATTACGGGATTTTTTGCACCAGTAGTTCTCCCAATCTCAAGATGCGCGATGCAGTGATTAACTGGAACAAGTGGCTTCTCAAATTTCTTAGAAAGTTCTTTCGCGAAATTAATTCCTTGAATTAAACAAGGCGCCAAACCAGGACCTTGAGAAAAAGCAATTGCATCAATCTCCCCTTCGCTGATTCCTGCTTTCTCCAAAGATTCAGCATA
Source organism: Nanobdellota archaeon (assembly GCA_018821425.1). Classification (GTDB taxonomy): domain Archaea; phylum Nanobdellota; class Nanobdellia; order Pacearchaeales; family GW2011-AR1; genus ASMP01. Next base: position 7,079 of record JAHJMH010000019.1, on the reverse strand, counting down.
AACTTCCACACCGACTTCCTTATGATGCTTCGCCGCATCCATCGGAATTATTCCTCCCGATTCTGTAGTGTAAGAACTTTTAACATTAGATAAAACTTTCCCGTCGCGAACGACACCAATCCCAAAAGTGTGCGCCGTCGATTCAATTCCCAATATTGTTGTCATTTTAATTTTTCATAAGTCTCAACATCGCCAATATCTTCCCACCCTCCTTTAAAGGTACAGGCTTTTATCTTTTCCTTACCCAGCCAGTCCTTTATGAGATATGTTATTCCTCCTTTGTCTTTATTTGTTTTCATGTATTCCTGAATCAAACTAATTTTTTCTTTTGGAATTAAATAAAGTCCAGTTACGATAAGATCAGATTTAGGCTTGTCTGGTTTTTCTTCAATATCAATTAAGTCATTACCTTCGACTTCAGCAACGCCAAATTTTTTCGCTTTTTGAAAATCCGTTTGATACAATCCTATAGATATTTTTTTATCTTTATAAAACAAATCAAGAAACGTCTCCAAGTTGAAATCAAAAAAGTTATCTCCCAAGATTATCAGTAAATCGTCATTAATCTTTTCTCTTTGAATTGCCAACCATAAATCAGCGATTCCCCCAAGTCTTTCTTCATTCACAAGAACCCCATCATTTAAAATCTTCAATTTTGCCCCAGAGGTTTTCTTCCATTCTAGAAAACTACTATAAAACTTTGCGTTAGAAACAAGAATGGTTTCGTCAACGCTCCGTGGAATTTTTTCAATTATATAATCAATAAGGGGCATTCCCTTTATTTCAAGAAGGGATTTAGGCTTTTCAAGAGTAAAGGGATGAAGTCGCGTCCCGAACCCTGCAGCAAGTATAATTGCTTTCATAGAAAAAGAAACATATCACTACTTTAAAACTTTTTCAAAATAAAATAAAAATGATTAAAAAATAAAAAACAGAAGACTATTTATCTCTTCTTTTTCTTTGTAACTTTTTTCTTTGTAGCCTTCTTTTTCTTTCCGCCTCTAGCCATAACAGCCTCGCAAACATTCCCTTGTCCGTCAACGTAGTAAAGATGTCCTGGCTTTCTAGTTATAACTTTTTTAACAATAATCTTTCCCATTTTTACACCTCCTTTTTGCTGATAATTAATAAATAAAATCGAAGATGTATTTAAATCTTTCTTTACCGACGGAAAAGGCCTCTCCCAAAAATGTTTACAAGTTTGGAATATTTTTTATTTACTGGAATTTCAAGTAAAGTTCTGTAAGGCTTATCTGAAGAAACCGAGACCGTGAATGGATTCACTTTCCTAACACTCATGACTCGATTTTTCCCATCAAGCCAAATTGCTAAAAAAGAGAAAGGAACAAAAAGAGAACTTATTCTGAAATTTGTATCATTGTCAAACCTAAAAACACACGGCTCCGTCTGGCGCGTTCTAAACATCAGTCCAAAACTAAAGAACCCGCACGTTCTTGCCTCGACGCTGAACTTCCTTTTTTTAAAAACGAAAGAAACTTTTTCTCTCACCATCTTCACCCCCATCTTTCAATAATTTATAAGTCCGATAATTTTTTTCAACGTTTCCCTCATGAACATGGTCATGATGCCTAAAACCGCCGCCAAAAGTTGAGGGAATGTGCATGAGTTCATGAATTATAACTTTAATCTGTTCTTCAGAATCCATTTTATCAAACCGTTCAGAAATAAATTCAAGAACATAAAACGCATCGGTGTTGAGTGCTTTCTGAATTAATTTCCCAATAGTATGACACCTCGCTATTGTTCCTCGTGAAGAAGTTCCATAACTTCGAAAACATCTTACTCTTCCAAGTTTAACATGCGGGAACAAAAGCTGTGAAATCTCGTCGGAAATAACCTGCAAATCTGGCGCGTATTCGTATTTCATGGTAAGGCACCTACGGTTCCTTGACCGTCAACCTCCCTTAATTCTTCCACATAAAAATCCCAAAAACCTAACTGACCCCTCGCAGAAATTGGCTTGATTCTTTTAACATCATCTAAAATAAAACCATATTTGCCCCATTCTTCCGTGGCCAGATGTTTCTTTTTATCTTTCAAAAAATCATCTCCATCAATATACTTCTTAACATCAACCAAATTTGCTCTTCCTAGAACAAATCCATTAGGCAAATTGTCAAACCCGAATTTTTTCATCCCATCAGAGTCGGGAATTTTAGAACTATGAATAAAAAACGGTCCGCGAAAATTCATGTTCCACTTTCTTAATTCAATTTTCTTCCTGCCTTGCAAAACAAGTTCTGCCCACGGCTGTTTAAGAGTTAATGTTTTCATTTATCAAAAACCTCAACAATTTTATTTTTGGAACTAAGTCCTGTTTTTATTTTTACTTCCCGTTTAAAATACCTTTGTAACAACTTCAAGAGTTCGACATTTGCTTTTCCGTTCTCTGGCGCAGATTTCAAAAAAACCACATAACCTTCGCCTTCTTTTGAAATTTCCTGTTTCCCAGAATTGGGCTTCACCTTTATTTTTATTTTCATCAAATGAAGAAACAATTAAAACTTTTAAATCTAATCAACTCCAAGCAAATGAACCAACAAAGCCATTCTTATATAAAGACCATTTTCAGCTTGCCTAAAATAAGCCACTCTTTCGTCAAAGTTTTCTAAAACAATGGGAAGTTCAATTTCTTCAACATGAGGTAAGGGATGCATTATCCTTGAACTCTTAGGAACAAAATTGAAATTAGTTTCGTTTATGACGAATTTTCCCATTGCTGCTTCATAATCTTCAAAACTTATTCTTTCTTTTTGAATTCTAGTCATATAGATAACATCAACTTCAGTTAAAATTTTATCAAGATCGCTTTCTTCCCTAAATTTTACATTGTGACGATTTAAATAATCTTTAATATCGTCTTTCATTTTCAGATTTTCAGGAGAAACAAAAATTATCTCAACGTTTTCAAATTTTCCAAGCAAGTAACATAACGACCTTACAGTTCTTCCGGAAGACAAATCCCCAACCATTGCAATTTTTAGTCCGTCAATTTTTCCGAACTCCAGATAGATAGTATAAACATCCAATAAAGCTTGGGTTGGGTGTTGACCCTTTCCGTCTCCGGCATTTATTACCGGAACTTTTGAAACTGAAGAACATAATTTCGCAGATCCGTCAACGTCATGCCTTATCACAATAACATCAGAGTAAGAAGAAATCACCCTCGTAGAATCCTCAAGAGATTCTCCTTTAACAGCTGAAGAAAATTCCTTCGCATTTTCAGTTCCAATAACTCTTCCTCCAAGCTTGAGCATCGCAGACTCAAAACTAAGCCTAGTTCTTGTAGAAGGTTCGTAAAATAAAGAAGCCATTATTTTTCCTTTTAGAAGTTCTCCATTATTTTCCCTCAATGAATCTGCCAAATTAAACAATTCAAACAACAATTCCTTAGAAAACTGCTGTGATTCAATACAATGTTTAAGCTTCATTAAAATAAATAAAGTTTGATAGCCTATAAAAAGAAATATCATTACTCAATGATGAAGAAATCACCGCGTCACAATTTCTAAAGCATCTCTTGGCTTCAACTCGTAATTTTTCCCGAGGGCTTTCTTCGTGCGTGCGTCTATTGCTTTAATAAAATTCTCCCCGAAATCCGTGTGCAAAAAGTACGCAAAATCCAACGCCGTCGAGCCAGGAGGCAAAAGAAAACAGTCTGGCAAAATGTTCCCCTTACTATCCGCGAGCTTGTTTGCACTCGCCGGAAAAATTGGAATATAACTGAGAAGTCCAAAGACTGCATTGTTTAAAATTGACTGAACTCCAGTTCCTCCAACGAAATCTTTAAACTTTTCACGAATTTTCTCCAACGCATCTTTTTGCTTTTCGTTCAATTCTCCGATAATTTTGAAATCTTTTTCTCCGGGAATATATTCTATAAGCCCTGCCTTCGACGCTTCTCTCAACGCTAACTCGGAATCCGCAGAACACGGAACAATATTCAAATTTGGAAAGTCTGCTCTCAGTTTTCGATAATTATCTATAGCCCCAGGCAAATCTATTTTATTGGCAGCAATAATCATCGGCTTACTCTTTCTCCGAAGACCTTCAGCAAAATTCCTTAATTGTTTTTCACTCCACTCGCTCGGCTTTTCACTCAGATTCAAATTTCTCAAAACGTCTTTAACATATTCCTCCTTAACTCTCAAACCAGAAAACTGCTTCGCGACAGCTTCTGAAAATTTCCCCCTCTCCATTTCAGTCTTTTTTGAAAAGCTTTTCCAGACTTTCATCAACAAGTTGTAAAACCAAAGATTAAGCTCTTCTTCCAGAAATTTTATGTCATCTGCAGGATCCCTCGTTTTCCCTTCGGGCAATTGTTCTCCTTTTTCATTCGACCTTCCCGAACAATCCACGACTTGAATGAAAGCATCAGCCTGTCGCAAATCGTCAAGGAACTGATTCCCAAGACCCTTACCCTCGCTCGCCCCCGGGACCAAACCTGCAACGTCCATTATTTCAACGGGAACAAATCTTTTTCCATCGACGCAAAAACCGTGACTCGGGTTGCACTTAGTATTAAACTCTTTATCAATGCATTCAACTTTCACATAACCTACTCCTGTGTTAGGTTTTATCGTCGTAAAAGGATAAGCCGCTATTGCCACCTCTGCGAGAGTCGCAGCTTTGAAAAAAGTGCTCTTTCCTGCCGACGGTTTTCCAACGAGTCCTATTAACATAAGTTTTCAAAAGATAAATTGTTTATAGATTTTCCCATTCCAGAAAATTAAAATGTACCTGGACCCAAAACCTGTGCATCCGATTCTCGGTTTCTGAATCTTCTCACAACGACTATGGAGAGTATAGCAATTATTACTAAGATAATGAGCACAAGGAGGAATATCACCAACTTACCAAGGATAGCAGGAATTTCTCTTCCAGCAATAATAAAGTGCGCGCTCGAAGGTGCAACACCTCCAGGATAAATAAGCTCAAGGCTCAAGATGTAACTTCCGGGGGGAAGAGCTCCCGTATCAAAGTTCCTCTCAAGTTCAGTCACATCTCCAACGAAAAGAGTCTCAGACTTTGTAAAGAAAATTTTATTTGAGTAATCAATTATTTTATAGTTCAGAGTAATGTCAATTCTCGTCGGCTCTCCCACAGGAATCAAAGTCACAAGAGTCTCTAATTTATCTCCCTGGAAAGCAGTATAATCTCTGTTAAGAACAACTATGTTAGAATCAAAAAGAAGGGAACCCTCATAAACATTCAGTGTGACCAGAACTTCCTTTCCGCCAATTATTATTTTTCCGTTGTATGACCCCGAATCGCTCGGCGCTGCGAAAGTAACATTCAGGTTCGCAGTTTCTCCAGCAGGGATAGTGAGACTCGTACTTCCAAGAGCAATTAAATCATCAAGGTCAGTCTGACTTACAGAAACCGTTACCGAAGAGCTCCCGAGATTTGTAACGCTTATAGTCTTTCTCTGAACAGTGTCCACGCCCATACTTATATCCAGTGACGAGGGATTCAACGAAATAGAAGTTGTCGTTGTTGTGCTAGTAGTTCCTCCAGTAGTTCCTCCCGTGGCAGGAGTTGCCGCAGCAGCAGCAGCAGCGGGAGATGGGATTCCAAAGAAAAATCCGTCCACGAATTTATCAACCGAAACGATTACTTCGTTATTACCCCCAGCATTAAGAGAAATTATATCTGCACTCCCAAAATGAAGAACAAAAATGCCCACGGTCAAGAAAATCAAAACTAATCCAAACTCTTTTTTTGTTTTCCCAATCATTTTAACATAACAAAATAATTATTAATAAACTTAATTCTTTTCCATATGCACCTTGGCAATAAGACTTGACTTGCTAATCAAACCAAATCGCGTGCCGTCATAAATTTCGCACGAACCATTCTCAAAAAACAATTAGCTCGCATATTAATGAATCTTTCTCGGCGCCGAGCGCAACGAGGCGCCGCATAATTATTCAACATCACGCGAGCAAAACGAGCGTCCCCCTTCCGGTTTTATTCTCCCTCTTTACTCCACGTCGTCTCCCCTGTTTTATTTTGATACATTCAACTGGCTTTTTATTTCTTCAATCTCCGCTTTCAATTCATTAATTTGATTCTGCAAGTTCGCGTTTTCTTTCTTCAAAGATTTTATCTCTGCGTCCTTTTCAGATTTTAATTCTTTAATACCTTCAACAAGAATCGGCGTCAAAGCACCGTAGTCAAGTCCCGTTGCGTAGAGTTTTTTTCTCCTGTAATATTATCAAATACCAATTTGAAGGATTATTTTTGTCCCCAAACTCAACAATCTCTGGAACGATTTACTTGGCTTATTAACATAAGTTTTAAATAGAATCACTTCCGATAAAATTTATGGAATTGAGAGTAAACATCCCAGAAGAAATAAGAATAATAATTGAGAAAAATAATAACATAGATTGGTCTCGAGTTGCCAGAGTAGCAGTGCTCAAAAAAATTCAGGAATTAGAGTTCTTGAAAAATTTTAGTTTAGAAAGTGAATTTGCAGAGAAAGATGCATTGGAATTTGGAAAAAGAGTCAACAAAAAGGTAGTTGAAAAGTATAAGGAGATGTAAATGTTGTTGGTTGTAGATGCTAATGTTTTGTTCTCAGCATTGATAAAAGATTCCGGAACTGCAGAGTTAATAACGTCAGACAAATTTGAATTAATAACCCCTGAATTTGTATTAGCAGAATTTGAGGAACATGAAAGAGAAATTTTAAAAAAAACTCACAGGTCAGAATCAGACTTTCAAAAATTTATGTTTATTTTAAGGAGCAAGATAGAAATAATTCCTTTGCCGGAACTAAGAAAATTTGTTAAAGAGGCAGAAAAGATTTCTCCAGATTCAGATGATATTCATTATTTTGCTGCTGCATTAAAATTCAATTGTCCGATTTGGACTCAAGATAAAAAATTAAAAAATCAGAGTAAAATAAAAATCTATAATACTTTAGAATTAATCAGAAAATTGAGTTAGTGAAGCGAGCGTCCCCCTTCCGGTTTTATTCTCCCTCTTTACTCCACGTCGTCTCCCCTGTTTTATTTTGATACATTCAACTGGCTTTTTATTTCTTCAATCTC
>JAHJMH010000018.1 GCA_018821425.1 Nanobdellota archaeon | reverse complement strand
AGATTAATTTCTTTCGCAACGGCATTCTTCAAATCTAACGGGTGAATCTTTTTTGCTAAAACATCTCTTTCAAGTTCTTCATAACTTCCATAAGATAGATTTCCCCCATATTTCTCAGATCTCTCAATTAGTAATTTTTCACCCTTATCTCCTTTGATGACCAAAATAAGATATTTCACAATATCCATTAATCCGTTTTCTGGATTGCCTTCAGCAAAATCTGCAGCATTTATTTTCTTGATAACAGTTTTTTCATCATTAAGTAAATCAATCTTCGAAGATTCAACACTTGAACTCATTTGTTTTCCCACAAGCCCACGAATCATAGGAACCATTAATTCAACTCGGGGTTTATATCCTATCTTTGGTAAAAACTCTCTCGCAAAGACAAGAATTTTCCTTTGGTCAAGTCCTGCGAATTGGGCGTCAACGCCAAGGTACTCTTCGTCAAGTGCCTGCATAAGGGGATAAATTAATCCCGAAAGCTTAACATCCCCTTGAGCGGTCTTAACAGCCTCGGATGCAGAATGTTTTGCATTGCTTATTGAAGTTAAGGTGCTAAGTTTCAAAACATCATTAAAATATTTTTCGTTCATCTGAATCGCGCTCCCCTTAACAAACTCGAGATTTTTCAAATCAACATCTAAACTCTTTAAGATTAAGGTTATCGCTCTTTCATAATACTTATATCTCTTTTCAAGGAGATCCCAAGGAACTCCATCTAAAGCAGCATGCAAATCTGCCAAGAGTATTTTTACCTTAAAACCTGCCTTAAGGAAATCAGCCAGTTTTAGCATGGGAAAGAAATACGCAAAAGAAACGCTACCAGTAGGCATAGTTCCCCAATACAACGAAGGGCTTTTCTTTTTTTTAAGTAAAGTTTCCAACTCTTCTTCAGAGATTACCTCTTGTAAATTTCTCTTCACCAATTCAATCTTTTCATCAACACTAAACACCATGACCAAGAAAGTTATTATCAATTATTAAATGTTTCCAAAATTTTTCAGATACAATAATGTTTTTATCTATAGTAATATTTAAGAAACGCGTTTCCAGTAATTCTAAAACTTACAGGTATTGGCTCGGGGGTTGGAGATGGGGTTGGTTGAGGTTCCGTAGGTGTTAGGGTCGTTCCAGGAACAGGTGTTGGTGTAGGCTCTGATGGAGGAACAAATCCTTCAGGAGGAACTCCTTCCCTAAATTCTCCCTCAGGAGGAATGAATCCTTCAGAAGGTCGCTGAAATTCTTCCCTGAACTGTTCTTCATTTCTAAATTCTCCTCCAAAATCACCTTCGTGTCTTTCCTGAAAATCTCCACCGGAACGACATTCACAATTCCCATTTGAAAAGTCCCAAGCACCACCTTGGCTACTACATTTATCAGCGCACATTCTTATAGACTCTTGGTCTTCTTTGAATCTCTCTTGATAATCGTCTTTGAATTCTCTTGTCCCTTGAAGTGCTCCGTCATAACAAGCAAGTCTTTCTTCAGAATTTTGAATCTCTCTACAATTTCCTCCAAAATTTCCAGGACCTCTATTGTTAAAATTTCCATCTCCTTGTTGAGACTTCATTATTCCTTCACATTTTTTATGGTCACTCTGTTGCTCTCCAGTCAATCCAGCATCAACACATTCCTGAGGTGCATTTTGTCTAAACATAAAGGTTCCACACTCTTTGTGGTCTGTCAATCCAGCATCAACACATTCTTGAGGTGCATTCAACTCAAACATTATTTTCTCACAAATTTCCCTCCCCTCTCTTTCATTCTGAACATTTGCCTTAAGCAAGGCTGCTCTACATTCTTCGGGAGCATTAGTTTCAATCATTATTTTTCTACATTCATTTGGACTAGTTATCCCAGCTTTTTGACACTCACGAGGCATATGCAAATCAAACTGAGAATCAGAAATATCTTTATCAAGACTATCAAAAACATCTTGCAAATGAGGAGGTAAATCTGGCATCTCTAAGTTATCAAGTTGTTCGCATGCATTTTCATCGTTTCCAATTTCACAAGCTGTTGCCAAAGGTGCTGCAATTGAACATGCTTGTGCAAAGTCAGTGAAAGGAATCTCAGCGCAATCACAATTTTGTCCTGAAGTTTCAAAGCACTGTTGCATAATTTTCCCAAACTTTTTAGCCTCTTCAATTTGTTCTTTAGTCAAGTCTCTATCAAGTTTCTTTTGCCAATCTGGGGAATTATCATCAGTATTACAAATTCTAGAATATTCCAAAGGATCCAAGCCTGAAAGAGCTTCACAAAGTTCTTTTATCTTTGAGGAAATCTCAACAGCCGAAGATATTCTACCCTCTCGCTCAAGAACATCAACAACAAAATCTTCCCTGTCTTCTTCAGGAATTTCTTCTTCCAAATCAGAGATAGCATTTCTTATCGCGGCCGCACTCCTCAAAGCCTCTTCCCTACTTCCAGGATCTGCTTCTCTTTCAATAACATCAGCAGAATTTCTATACTGTTCAAGTGCAACTCTAGCGTCTTCAATTTTTCCTTGATGAATCATATCTTTTATTTCGGAAACCTTCTCTTCGCGAATCTGAATATCATCTCCGAACCGGTCAAAGAACTTATCAAAAAAGTAAAAGGCACTATCAGGACCAAGACCTGCTCCGACTTCAAGCTCTGCATCAGAAAATTTAGCAGGAATATCAGTACTTCCAGAAGCATCTTGAATATCTGTAGTTTCCCGAGCATAAACTCCTGAAGAAAGAATCATTACAAACACAGCAATAAATAAAAACACGAACCTCTTTTCCCAATCACCCATTCTTAAAAGATGATAAACCAATTTATAAACTTATTGTTAAAATGTTTCTAGAAAGAGACGACATCAGCAGTAAAATTTTACAAAACGTTTTTTGAATATTCTTAAAAAATTCACTCCTTCCGCAAGTCTTTTAAGAGAATTTTAGCCTTTCAAAGGCCAAATAGTTAATCTTTTAAAAGATAAAACAGGTTAATTAGTATGTTTGAGAAGCTAATTTATAGCGCAAAAAGCCTTCTAAATAAACCATTCAAGGTAGGGATAATAAGTCCACAATATCTAGATAAAGCCTCAAATCAAGGCGTGGCTATTCACACTTATTACCTTTCAGAAGGTTTGGCAAAGTTAGGGTGCGATGTCCATGTATTCACCATGGGCGAAAAGGATTCTGTAAAAACAGAATTCATCGGAGAGGGGAGAAGAATAGTCCATAAAATAAATGTGAATTCAGGATTACCTCAAGTAGATCCAACATTAAAGAGAAAACTTGGAACATTTATGTTTGATAGCCTTATTCTAACAAAAATCTTCAATGAAAATGCTAAAGAGAAGTTTGACATAATGCACTCCCAAATAACGATGAATTCTGGACTTATCTCAAAATATTTTACGGATGCAAAATGGATCCACACATTCCACTCCCTTGAGAGGCTAAGAGTAAAGTATACCTCAAAAGAAAACAAAAGATATATGGGAGTCGTAAACTGGATGCAAAGTAATGTAACTTATCCGGATGCAATAATTTCGGTCTCAGAGGATTTAAGGAAAGATATTCTCAAAGCCTACCCTGCCTTAAAGGGAAGCAGAGTGTTTAACATTCCAAACGGGGTTGATTTAGAAACTTTCAAACCAAATAATGAACCTCTTAAAGACAAAAGAGTTTTGTTCATAGCCCGATTTAGCATGGAGAAGGGAATAGACATCGTAGAAAAAATATCGCGAAGAGTCCTAAAAGAAGATTCTGAGATAAAAATAGAACTTATTGTTCCAATAGATAATTATTTGTCAGAGTCTATGGAAAAAATAAAAAAGAGGTTAGAGGCAACAGAAAAAGAATTTCCCGAAAGATTTATCTGGCACAAGACCTCTGTTGATCGTGAAAAGCTGAATGAGATATATAATCAATGCACTGTGTACATCCAACCTTCAAGATATGAATCTTTTGGCATGACCGTTTTAGAAGCAATGGCTTGCGGCAAAGCAACTATAGTATCTAACCGAGGGGGAATGCCTGAGATTGTTCGGGATGGGGGGATGGTCATTCCTTTAAACACAAAATTGTTTGTGGCAGGAATATTAAGATTAATAGGGGATTACAGGCTAAGGGAAAGATATTCAAGACGAGCAATTAAAAGAGCTGAGAATTTTAGTTGGGAAGATATAAGTAAAAGGACTCTTGAGTTATATAAAATAATTGCAAAAAGGAAAGAGGCAGATGAAACCGAGAAAATAGAAGAGGCCATGAAGGGTTTAGATAGAGCTTAAAAACATTAAAATATTATAAATAAAATGGATTTGGGAGAATTATTAAAAACAAATTTTGTGGGAAGTATAGACACCCGTCTGTTAATCTTAAAGGTTATTTTTGCAGTAGGGTTAATAGTAGTGGGGGTTATTTTTGGGAGGATTGTAAATATCGGCCTCAAAAAGTTTTTTGATAAAATAGAATTAGAAACAAAGATAAAGAAAGGGATTTGTGATCTAACTAGAGCCATCATAAGATGGTCAATATACACCGCATTTTTTATTGGGGGGATTTCACAGTTAGGAATTAGCACCACCAAAACAGTAACTAACGTATTGGTAATTGTGCCTTCATTTGTTGGAGCATTAATAATTTTAATAGTGGGATTTGGTCTAGCCTATTTCTTAAGAAGGATAATAAACGAAAGTGGGGCAAAACATATTAGTGCCCTATCAGAATCAATGTTTTACTTCATAACTTATGTTTCAAGTGTTTATGCTCTAAAAACAGTATTCATCCCCCTAGGTGAGATCTCAAATAGCATCATCCTCGTATTAACAGCATCATTTGGAATTGTTGGCGCATACTTTATCATAAAGAGAAATCTTGAGCCTCATGCTTAATCCAGAATTTACAAAAGAATAAATTAAAAAATTTCAAAATACTCTGAGATTATGAAACCGAAAATCAGCGTCGTCATAGCAGGATATAATACTGAAAAATATATTCAAGAATGTCTTGACTCGATTCTTAACCAATCCATTAAAGCTATTGAAATTATTGTAATAGATGATTGTAGCAAAGACACAACTCCAAATATAGTTGAACAAAAATCAAGAAAAGATTCAAGAATCCGTCTAATAAAATTAAAACAAAATCTTGGGAGGGCAGGAGCATTAAATGAAGGACTAAAAAAGGCGAGGGGCGAATATATAGCGTTCCTAGACTCGGATGACTTGATGTCTAAAAATCGTTTGGCAAAACAATTAAGATTTCTCGAAACAAACCCTAAAATATCAATGGTTTATTCGAACATGATTACATTTAGAGAAGGGGGAACAAAGAAAAAAGTAGAGGCAATAGATTTTAGAGAATCTCCTTACGAAATTTTGAAAAGAGCTCAGAAAGAAAATATCTTAGAAAGGACAGATCCCGCAAAAATACTCCACCCCAAAGATTTCATCCCGGGGGGAAGTGTTATGTTAAGAAAAGAAATTTTTGATAAAGGTATAAAATTGGACAAAGAATTAAGAAATTCCGAAGACTATGATTTATGGTTTCAGATAATAGGCAAGGGTTACAAATTAGCAAAAGTTCCAATTATAGCATTTGAGTATCGATCACATGAAAATCAAAAATCGAAAAATCTCGAAAAAATGAAAATAGCTGCTAAGCATATTATGCAAAAGTTGAAAAGTGGGAAATATTTTCAATAATAAATGCTCATAGAGATAAATTAAAAAATGGGAAATTTGGTTGGAGTAATTTTGTGGTGATTAAGATTTTGGGTGGATAATTAATCACCTACACTAACTACAAAGTAGTTACAAACGAAAGATTTAAATAGGGAAATTTCTCTAGATTTATATGTTACCAGCAACAGTTAGTTTTGGTCGTGAAAGAGAAATTACTCGTGAAATTGGTAAGGGGTTAGAAGATTCTTTCAAGGAAGCCAGAGATATTGATTATCAAATAGCTAGATCTCTTAATCATGGAATGGGTGTAATGGGTTATTTAGGGAAATTACCAGTTATAGGAAAAGTTGTTACAAGGGTTAGAGCAATTAAACCTTTGGATTATTTAGAGTCGGAATTAAGGACGGGACTTAATAATTCTCTTGTTTCATTAGTAAGGGTTGGGAAAAAAGCTCAAGAAGAAAAAGAAAGAATAGCACAATTAAACGGGTTTTATGATACTGCTGTTCAAGAGGGATGGGGGCCTCAGGAATTTATCAGGTTTATCGAAGCTAATACTGATATTGATTATGTTGTTTCTTTAGATGGGGAAGAGATAGATATGAAAGATTTATTT
>JAHJMH010000017.1 GCA_018821425.1 Nanobdellota archaeon | reverse complement strand
TTTAACGAGCACTATCGGCTTGTTTCTCCGCCTCGTTTCTTTTTCTAGCTGAAAAACTATCTCCGCTGTTTTCCGATGCAAGAACAATTTCATCTGCGAGTGCTTGTGATAAACTTTTCTTTTTTCCAAACGCTTTGTCGCTCGCGCCGTGAACGATATGCTTTAGCGCAAGATTCACACGCCGCGCAGGCGAAACGTCAACGGCTTGTGGATAACGCGCACCACCATACTCAATAACTGTAACCTCGTCTTTCGGCGCGGAGTTCTCCACGGCCTTAACAAAAACTTCAACAGGATTTTTCCCCGTTCTTTTTTCAATCATCTTAAGCGCCTCAACAACAATCTTTGCGTTTCTTGTATATTTTCCCGTCGCTGTTCCAACCATAATCTTATGTTTCTTCCCTCGATGTCCCGCAACCGCCAGTTTGTTAATTAATCTTTCAACAATATTAACTTTCATTTGTCCGAACTTTTGAATATTTCTTCCATGACTCTTTAGCGCCAACTTTGGTTCGAGATTTATCGCATTTCGCAATCCCATATCTTGAACTCGAATCTCGCTTAAATCATAAAGTCCAAAAATCTTAAAATTCAATCCACTTCTTTGTTGTGTTTTTTGTTCTGTCATTTTAATTCAGCATCGCAAGAGGAATCTCCCACTTTATTGTTTTAATTGCGAGGTCTCCTTGCGATTGTATTAACTCAACTTTTTCAAAGACATCAACAGAATAAAAATTGGAATGTCCTCTCGAGGAAATACAGATTTCCCTTCGTTCTCCATCATCCACTACTTCTTCCAAGTCTCCTTCCAGGGGGAGCAAAGCTCCACTCATTTTAAGCCTAACTTCTTGACCAACATAATATACTTTCGCAACCATCTTATCTTCTACCCTTCTCGATCTTGCCAGTCCACAATCTGTGAAGTGGCTGATCATTTACTTGGATAACTTTAAATCTAACTCCAGGAATATCTCCTTTCGCACGCCCTTTTTTTCCGCCGATTCTTTCAATCATAACTTCGTCGTGTTCATCAATAAACTTTTGCGCGAGGTTGCCCGGAATGAACGCCGTCACGGTTCTCCCGTTCTTCGTCAACTGGACCTTGCAACATTTTCTCATAGCAGAGTTTGGCTGCTTCGCCTCTTTCTGAACTTTTTGAAGAACAATTCCTTTCGCCTGGTTCGCGCCTTTCAAAGGGTCCGACTTAGCGTAAAGCCCGAGAGCCCTCGTTTTATATTTCTTGCTCTTCCATCTAAATTTTCTTCTTAATTCTTTAAGTTTTAATGCGCTCTTTAGTCCCATTATAAATTAAATCAGAAATTAGTTTTTAAATCTTTTTAGTTCTTTATTCTATCATCTAATCTTAAGCAGTAGACGGAATAAGATACTCTTTGAATCTTTTCAATTCTAATCTTTTTGCCCTTGGCGGACCAAGTTTTTCTGCTCTGAATAAATATGCTTGGTCTATCTCTGGAAAATATGAAACGCTCAACTCGTGATACCTTCCTTCCGCGATATTTTTTCGCCCGGCCGATGGGTGGTGGGAATGATGCCATGGAGCATAATTTGTTATGAATTCTGAACTTAAATCACAGATTAAACAATTTCTGCTTTGTTTTCTTCTAACATCTACATTATTAAATTCTACGAGAACTCCTCCCTTTGGTAAAAAAGTTAATAATCCAATTCTCCATATGTCTGGGACAGGAATTTTACCTCGATTGCTCATAAAATCTTCTATCGTTACTGCTTGATAATAATCCGGAAAGAGGCAATTTATTATTCCAGGGAAATTATCATTTCTTCGAAACATATCTTGGAAAGAAAAAATCCCTTTATAAAATTTTTCAGGCTTCTCTAAAGGAAATAATCCAATGCTTCTTGCACTTAGATAATTCTAAAATACCCCCATAGTTTTGTTTTAAATGTTTTTGAGAAAAATGATTACAAATTTATTTGACTGGATACATAATTAACTCTTACTGAAATAGAATTTTCAAGATTACATCCTTGTCTTCCATTATAAATTTTAACAAGACTTTCCTTTCTTAAATGATGTCCGTCTACAACTTTTTGGTTTACATAATAAAATTTCAAATCTTTATCCCAAATCATCGCTTCGGCAAAGACGCCCTCAAAATCAAATGACCATTTCCCGCATATTTCTAAATCCAATTCAGATAGACTATCATCAACTTTACTATCTCTGCAGACAGGATTTACTTGATATTTCATGTGAGAATAGTGATAATTAGAGAAGCCTAACAAATTGCCCAGACACATTAACTTCCAGGCTTAACGATTTCAAATCTTTGTTGAATGGAAATTCCTTTATCATAAAATTTTATCTCTTTTGAGATTTATAAATCTTTTTAGTTCAAAATTAAATAATCCTAAACTCTTTCTTGAAGAAATCCTTAACAATTTTTTGCATTTCCAACAATCGCCTTTTGTTCCTTCCAATTAGCGCCGCCTTGTTGCTTCCTCCAGAAACTATAACCTCATTATCTCTAACTTCCAAGTTTCTGAATGTTACTGGACTCGTCACAGATTTTATGAACGCCCCCGCGTCTTCAATCCCGTTCGGCGCCGCAACCACTTTTATTCTTCTTCCCAAAATTTCACTCATCTGTTTTATGTTCCTTCCGTTTTCTCCAACCGCTCGCGACACAAGACTTTTCGGAACACAAAAAACTATTGCCTCATTGTACTTAAAACAAAAATGCGTTCGCACGTTCATTATTTTTTCAAATAAATTTAGGTAACGCATTTCTTGCATATCGATTGTGTTAGCCATATGTAAAAATTATCCTCTCTCTTAATAAAATTCCTAAGATAGATTTGTTTTATAAATCTATTGTTATATTTTTAGAGTTCAGCGAGAACCCTCGCCAGTTTAGTGGCGAGATGAATCGCGTTGCTGAACTCCGCTAACTTTTTATTTCTGTAAATTTTATTATAATGT
>JAHJMH010000016.1 GCA_018821425.1 Nanobdellota archaeon | reverse complement strand
TGATTTTTCTTTTTATAAAAATAAGAAAGGAGAAGCTAAATAAAAAAAATAAAATAAAAAAGGAATTTAGTAATAGCTCTCTCCAAATTCTTCAGTCTTTTGTGGCTTTTTTCCAATCAGTACGACTAATACAACCAGCAATACAATAAAGATTATTGCCAGAACTATTGTCAAAACAACGATTGGACTTGTAACAGCACTTCCACTAAAGTCTTTACTCAACATAACTGTATCAACAAGTTTCCCGTCTGAAGAAAACACGTTAACCGCGTATTCTTGTATTCCGGAAGTTCTTGAGGTAGTGTCAACCGCAACTGTTCTGCTTGAACCAGCAGGAACAGAAACAATATTTTCACTTACACTAACAGTCACATCGCCTGTAGACTGGGGGATAAGCCTGTAGACAGCAAGTTGGTTTGATGGGTTCACGATAAGCAACTGGTTCCCTGAAACAATAAAGTTTCCGTCAGAGAATTGATTCTCTACTGGGACCTGGATTGTCTTACTTGAAACAACATCTTCATTTCCAACTTTAACTTCTAATGCGTACATGCCTTCTTTAGCATCCTGTGGTAATTGAAGGAAGAGTCTTCCGCTAAGGGTATCTTCTTCATCTTCATTACACTTTCTGCTGACATCGACACCGTAGTTGCTTGTTGAATCCAAATCCTTGTCGCATTCAATCGCAACGATATCGCCGAAGAATGATGTTCTTGAAACACCAAGGTCGGAGATTTTCGCACTCACGAACAAGTCTTCAAGATCGTTGTAGCCCACATTCTTAAGAACAACATCAACAGGGAAAAGTTCTCCTGCTTTTATTGTCTGAGGCACAACAACAGAAACAACGTCAACATTGTAGGATTCTCTTTGAACCCTCAAGTCGTAACTTTGTTCCGTCTCGAAGTCAACTCCACTTATCTTTACCGTAAGGCCGTAAAATCCGCTAAGTTTGCTCTTAAGATCATAAGGGATCTCAAGCGCAAGTGTCTTAACATATGTTCGACCTTCTTCTACGTCAAAGAAAGCTGTCTCTGCTTCTACGTTTTTTCGGTCCCCTTCAATCTCTACATACACTGTAACATCTTTTGTGTTCTCAAGTGAATCGAACTCAACTCTAACTGGTAATGTGTTTCCGGCAACAACTGCTGGATTTGTATCAACGTTAACATCGTTAACCTTAACCACAACACTACCTGCAAGCTGAGCACTTACTGTAGCAACAAGGAACAAAACGCTTACAAGCATCACAAAAGAAACCAAAAGTTTCTTTGTATTCATTTGTTTTTCCATTTTATTTATTTCATTCAGAAGACTAAGTCTTCATTATAATTTACTCACCCAGAACCCATTTATAAACTTTATGGTGATAACACAAAACATTAACTCTAAAGTACTAACTGTTAGGAACAATTCGTGAATTTCGTGCCTGCCGGCGTTCGAAGCGTCCTCGACGGGTGGTTAATACCGTCGGTGATTTCGGTTTTTAATAAATTTTGTGTGAGCCAACAGACTCTACATTAATCATATTAGCAGAATCATCAATCTTGTAGATCATCCTGATATTTGAACCGAGCCAGCATGCCCATTTTCCTGCTAGCGGTCCTTTCAGAGGATGCGTGCCATTTTCTTTCTGTGGGTTTTCCTTTAATCTTTTTAGCTTATCCTTAATCCCATTCCTTAAAGAAATATATTCTTCCAACACTTTCTTAATTTTTCTGTTGCGTGTTTTTATCTTATACATTCTCAGACATTAATATCCAAAAGCTCTGCTTCCTCTTTTTCAAGCTTCTCGCTCTCTTCAATTTGGCTCATCATATCCTTGTTCTGAAGAATTTCTATTGTTGACTTAACGCTTTCAATTTCTCGCATGAAATCATCAAGTTCTTCGCGAGTCACATTTGTAGTTTGTTTTTCCATAAAAAATTAAGCAAGAAGAAGTTTATAAAATTTGCCTCGCGCGAAGTGCTCGGATTTAAAATGAATTAATAATATAAACCGTGTGATTTTACCTCGTTATTATAGTTATCAATCGCGAACAGAGTGAGCCAAATTAAATTCCGCAAAATCTTAATCTTGTAAGAATCATCAAAGGTCAGCAGGCTTATCACTTGGATTCTTGCCGGAGCGTTCTACCTCTCTATAACAAATTTAACAATTATTATACTCCCCCACAATATTCAGAATCCTAAAAACTCAACAACTCAATACTCGTATCAGTCGTAGAAAAATTCTTCGCGACAATCGCCTTCACGCCAGCTTCTTCCGCCGCGCCAATCATCTGCTTTGTCGCCGTGCCATCCATCGCAACTGCAAACACTTTACCTGCGTTCTTTATTGCACTGACTACGGAGCGCACAGAAACGCTTTTTATTTTACTTAATGAATCATCTAACAGAACTGCTTTACCTTCGTTTTCTCCTGCGATTTTTCTAAGATCCTCATTCATTTTTGAACTAAGCTTTTCAATCTTTGGTTCTTCTCCATTAGATTCCCCAACATTATTTTCATAATCTCTTTTTTCATATCGGTTTTCTTTTCCTGAATAAGAGGCCCTGCCGGCCAGGAAATCCCGCGGAGAAACTTTCTTTCTCAACGCTTGCAGGATTTCCTTTCCGGTTAGCTCTTCAACTTCTTTACCACTCGGTGCAACGCAAATATCTTTAATCCTCGCGTTGTCAATAACATTTTGGACAATAAGCTTTCCGCCTCTGTCGCCATCAACAAAAAGCGTTACGTCTTTCTCTTCGCTCAATTTTCTTATGCTATCCGGCAGTTTCGTTCCATTCATAGCGATAACGTTCTTAACGCCCGCCTTTAACAAATTCAAAACGTCAGCACGACCTTCGACCACAATAAGTTCTTTATCTGAAAGGTCTCCACAGGGCAGTTTGTCATCTCCATATTCTTTCACTGCACCAGTCCTTCGAGACTCGCTAATTTCTTTAGAAATCTCCCTCGAGTCAGTGCCTCCGCTAAGTTCTAACATGAGTTTCTTTGCCCTTTCAATGATATAATCTCGCTTGTTTCCACGAACGTCCTCAATCTTTTCCACTTCAACCTGCGCGTCGCACGGACCAATTTTTTCTATGGTCTCAACTGCTGCGGCGATAAGAGTTGTTTCTGATTGATCAAGGGCAGTAGGAATTTTTATGATTCCGCTGGTGCCTTTGTCTCTTCTTTCCAGCTCAACTTCTATCCTTCCTATTTTCCCTTCTTTCTGAAGTTCGCGCATTTCCAAGTCCGAGCCCAAAAGTCCCTCGGTTTGACCGAAGATAGCTCCTATTATATCTGGCTTTTCAAGGGCGCCTTCCACTCTAAAACTCGCATGTATCATATATTTGATCGATACTGGACTTATTTTTGCCATTTTAACTCCTTATTTATTTAATTTATAGAAAAATACAATCAGATTTCTGAACTATCAACTAACTAACTTTCTGATAACAATGAAAGTGAACGTGAACGTGATATATCTGTAGTATTTTCTACCCCTTTAAAATATTAATTAAGTTTATAATTGTTTTGGTTATTTGAGATGTCAAGTTAAAGTCACTTTTTTTCATAAAAAATTTAATCCTTTTCAATCACTAATTTATCTTTTTTGATTTTAGCTTCTAATTCTTGCCCCGATTTCCAACCTAATTCTTTAAGCAGTTTTTCAGGAATAACTATCCAGAATTTCTTATATTCAGTATCACCAACTTTTCTGCTCACCTGACTTTGTAATTTCATAGGTTTATTAGATACCTAATACTTATAAATCTTTCGGTGATTAAAAAGTATATATTTAGATAC
Source organism: Nanobdellota archaeon (assembly GCA_018821425.1). Taxonomy (GTDB): domain Archaea; phylum Nanobdellota; class Nanobdellia; order Pacearchaeales; family GW2011-AR1; genus ASMP01. Next base: position 384 of record JAHJMH010000016.1, on the reverse strand, counting down.
CTAAATGCTTATAAAGGTTAGATACCTAATTATAATATGAAAACAGAGATAAAATGTTCAAGATGTCAAGGAAAGAATTTTGTTAAGAAGGGCTTTAGAAAGACGGACAGTAGAGGGAAAATTCAGAAGTATTATTGTAATGATTGCCGAAGGTATTTCACTCTTGACGATGGTTTCTTCGGAATGAGAACAAATCCTCAAACTATCACAATGTCAATAGATATGTATTTGTCAAATCTTTCTTCTCGGAAGATGAGAAACCAACTAAAAAGACACTTTGGGATTAAGAGAAGTCATCAGACTATCTTAAATTGGATTTACAAGTATGTTATGAAAGTTCACAAGTTTGTAGATAGTTTGGGCTACAATATGGGACAGCAGTTT
>JAHJMH010000002.1 GCA_018821425.1 Nanobdellota archaeon | reverse complement strand
TCTTTGATGGCTTCTTAAGGACAAGCCATACTCGTTTCGATTTCGCGATGAAGCTCCTTATATTTTCTGATAGCGTCATAAATTAAATAGAAATAAGGAGTTTTTAAAATTATTTAGTCAGAAGGGGAGGTCGTCGTAGATTGGATTTGCAGCTAATTCGCTTGGACTAAGAGTCATCCTCTTTCGTTCATGTGGCCCTCTATCAATTCCTTCAATTTTATCTACAGCTTTCCTCATAGCAACATAATAATTTATCCACATTCTAGCCACGGTAGTTTTTTCATCCGTAAATTGTTCCAAGAATTTCCTCTGAAGAGACCTGTCCTGAGTTGGGGTGAATCCTCTTTTATCGGATGTTAGAGAAATATACCTCACTAATTCATGTGTAGGCACATGCCCTTCTAACCTTTGATATTCTAATATTATCAGTTCGTCCCCTGCGATTATATCGTCTGCAAATGATGTCATGTTTATTCAAGGAAATCAATTCCCAATTCTTCTTCGATTTCCTTGTGTTTTATATTTTCCAAACTTTCGCCGTGACCAAGAATCTGTGAACTTTTTACTCCCGTAACAATTAGAAGTACGCGAATGGACTTGTCCATATCTGGAGAAATTTGCGCGCCCCAAATAAGTTTCGCTTCGGGACTCAGTTTGTTTCCGACGGTTTCAATTATTGAACGGCATTCATCGAGGCTCATGTCAGGTCCGCCAATTATGTTCACAAGGGAGCCCGATGCGTTTGAGATGTCAACATCGAGAAGAGGATTCCCAATTGCTTTTTCGACAGCTTCTATTGCGCGATTGTTGCTATCTGATTCGCCCATCCCGATTAGTGAAACACCGCCGTTGGTCATAACTGCTTGAATGTCTGCGAAGTCAAGATTTACCAGTCCGGATGTTGTTACAAGTTCAGTGATTCCTTTAACGGCGTTAGTTAAAATTTCGTCGGCGATTTTGAAAGCAGTATGCAGCGGGAGTTCAGGAGCAAGTTCAAGAAGTTTGTCGTTGGGAATGACAATAAGAGTGTCGACAACTGCCTCCATTTTTTCAAGACCGATTACTGCGTTTTCTATTCTCTTTCGACCTTCAATTGTAAAAGGAATTGTAACTACTCCGATTGTTAGGGCGCCCTGCTTTTTTGCCACACCTGCTATGAAAGGCGCAGCGCCAGTTCCGGTTCCACCACCGAGTCCGCACGTGATGAAAACCATGTCGCTTCCCGCGAGTTTTTTCTTTATTTCAGATTCAGATTCTCTAGCAGATTCTTCACCAATTTTAGGATTGCTTCCTGCCCCTAATCCTCGGGTGAGTTCTCTTCCGATAAGAATCTTCTGATCAGCGTTACTGTAAAGTAAATCTTGAGCATCAGTATTTACTGCGATGAGTTCTCCGCCTTTGATTCCTATTTCGCGCATTCTGCTTAGAGAATTTCCTCCACCGCCCCCGACCCCAACAACTTTTATCTTTGCCGATTGTTTTTTCAGGAGCTCTGCAAGTTCCTCATCAATTTCTTTTAGTTCAGAAGAATTATTATTGTAAACCTCATCCATAGAAAAAATAACTCAGGGGGATTTATAAGGATTATTGTGATTTTTGCAATGTTGAGAGAAATGTTTTTATAGAGTTAATTTATGTTAGGGGTATGCAAGGTGAATATGATTTGAAGGCAATAGTTATCCCTAGTGGGGAGGGCATTGAAGAAGATTACGAAAGAATGGACGCCGCAAGTGCATATTGTTTAAGGAATCAGGTAGAGGTTCCTTTCATAATCTCAGGTGTTGGTCCAGATATTAGTGAATGTTTAAGGGATAGATTGGGAAGACCTAAGATAGATTCAGCAGGAAAGGATTTCCATTTAGAGCTTTATAATCGTGTTAGGAAAGAAATAGGAGGAATTTTCGGAGTTGACACTTTATCATTAAACTCAATAGACAATATGCTTAACACTTTTCCAGAGGGGACTTCAGGTAAGTATGGGATGGTTTCCTATCCATTACATCTGCAGAGATTGAGGATGATAGAAAAGCGAGCAAAGGCAATGGGAAAGATGGCTAAAGCTGTTGAGATAGTTCCAATTCCCACGGAACAATCCTTTAGACAAACTCTTTACGGCTTGGCAGCGTTGGTTAAAACTGCATTAGTAGACTTAAGAAAAATTTAATTTTATTTTTTAATTTCTTCTTTTCGCTTTTCGCTTTCTTCCTTAACTTCAAGTTCAAGTCCAAGAATTTCCTTAAATTTATCCTTGAAAAGTTCAATCATTTTAACCATCGGTTTTTCAACTTCTAAAATAAGTTTTTTATCTTTAACTTCAAACTTGAAATCCTTCTTAAAAAAGAAGTCGTTCAATGCTTTCACTTTTTCGTTGAGATCTTCAATTTTCCTCAAAACTTTTATATCATAAACTACATCTTTTCCAGAAAGAGCATGATTGAAATCAACTATGACCCTGCCGCCTGAGACTGCGAGGATTTTTCCAATTTGACCGTCGAAATTAAGAGAGACTCCTGGAATTGGATTCAGTTTTTGTTCTCTGAAAACTCTTGAAGGAACTTTGTTAATTAAAGTAGGGTTTCGTTTTCCGAACGCTTTTTCGGGTTCGAGCTCGACACTGTGACTTTTACCAATTTCTTTACCAATTAAAAACTCGTCAAGCGATTTTAGGAACATCTCGTGACCGAGGCAAAATGTAAAAGGTTTAGCATTAGAATCTGATTGACCATCATTAATTTTTTCTAAATCTTCTTTTTTTGTTGAATCAAAAATTTCTCCGTCTTTGACTTTCCCTGTGAAATCTATTTCAATAAAGTCGCCTTTCTTCAAATTTTCAGCTGGCATGAGAAAAGAATTAATAGTAGACTTTTAAAATTTGTTGTTGCACCGATTGAAGAGAAAGTATGGTAAAACTTTTTAAACAGATTTTTGCTCATGATTTCATGGTTTTAAAAATAATTAATGCAACTGAGGCTAAGGTTGGAACGAACATCCTTCTTGACGGTGAGGCATATACTGTAAGAAAGGTCGATATCAGCAAGACTGGAAAACATGGTCACGCAAAATGTAGGATTGAAGCAAATGGGATAATCAGCGACAACAAGAAAGTTTTCGTTGCGCCGGGACATGATAGATTTGAGGTGCCGATGATAGACAAGAGGAAAGGGCAAGTTCTTTCGATTTCGGACAGAGTAAGTCTGATGGACCTTGAAAATTTTGAAACTCTCGAAGTAGATTGCCCTGAAGAGTTGAGGTCCGAACTTGCAGCGAATGATAATGTTGAATATTGGGATGTTGAAGGGAAAAAAATAGTCAAAAGAAAACAATAAAAAGCTTTCAATCGTTCGTTTCTAACGAATCAAACGGGAAAAACAATAATGGCAAAAATTTTAGAAGCACAAAACAGAATGTTCAAGAACATTTTTGTATGTAAGAACTGTCAGTCTAAAGTCAGATCAGATCCTCAAAAAATTCTCAAGGGAAAGATAAAATGCAGGAAGTGTCAGAAGAAGGCATTCCGACCGCTGAAGAAAAAGTAGTTTCTTTTCTTAAGAGAGGTTAAAAAATGGCTTTAGATATTTTCACATACATGGATTTGATTTTGTTAGCGTTGTTCATAATATTTTTCTCGTCATTTTTATATTCGAGAAGACGCAATCTGAAGAGAGAGGGGCTTCTTTATCTTTACAGAACGACATGGGGCATGAAGATGATAGAAAAAATCGGAGAGAAATACAAAAAGACTCTGAAAGTTTTGAGTTATGTTTCGATTGCTTGTGGGTATGTGCTTATGGCGGGAATGATTTACTTAACCTACACAATAGTCAAAGTTTATTTTTTAAGTCCGAGTATTGTTCGAGCAATAAAAGTTCCACCGATTACGCCTCTTATTCCGTATCTTCCGCAGGTTTTCAAACTGGACTTCCTGCCGCCGTTTTATTTTTCATATTGGATAATCATTCTTGCAATTGTAGCAATAACTCACGAGATGGCGCATGGAATTTTCATGAAGCGTTACGGGATAAAAATAAAATCGACTGGTTTCGCTTTCTTCCCTCGATTCGTCCCAATATTCCCTGCCGCGTTTGTCGAACAAGATGAGGAAAGTATGGAAAAAGCAGGAAGATTTGAACAGATGGCTACTCTTTCAGCAGGAACTTTCGCGAATGTTTTGACGGCAATATTATTTATGATTGTACTCATGGGATTTTCTGTGATTGCATTCTCTCCTTCAGGAGTAATCTTTGACACTTACTCCACGTCGATGATTTCTGTTGTGGGAATCTCAGCAGTGAATAACGTTTCTGTAACGGTTTCTTCAGACGGAATTGTAAATATCCTAGATGGTCTAAATGAGATTGAAGCGGGAGGTACAACCTATCTTGCTACTCGTTCCATGCTTGAAGAACAAACAGGTCGGGAAGAAATAATTGTTTATAATTCCGCGCCGGCAATAAGAGAAAACTTGAGTAGGATAATCACCGAAATTAATGGAGTAACTATTTCCAGTCTTGATATTCTAATCGAAGAACTTTCGAGATACGCGCCAGGAGATGAAATAAAAATTACGACTCTCGTTGATGACGGCGCTGTTGAGAAAACTGTTGTTCTAGATGAACATCCAGATAATTCCGGAAGTGCTTGGCTTGGAATTGGATTCATGACTCAAAAAAGGGGAGGAATTTTCGGAAGCATTGTTGACAAAGCATCATTAAGAGAACAAAATGTTTATTATAAACCTCTATTTAACGGAATGAGTATTTTCATTTACAATCTTTTGTGGTGGCTTGTTCTCATAAGCATCAGCGTTGCACTGATTAACATGCTTCCAGTCGGAATCTTCGACGGTGGTCGCTTCTTTTACTTAACGATTCTTGGAATAACAAAGAACAAGAAAGTGGCCGAAAGAGCATTCACAATCTCCACTTATTTGTTCTTACTTATCTTAGTTGCTCTTATGTTGTTCTGGGTTAAAGGTTTCTTTGGGTAGAGTGAGAATTAAAGGTCAATAACACCATCTTTTGTCAGCGCGGCGAATCTTATTCCGACGGGGAGATTGATTAATGCAGAGATTAGCGCCATGTGTTCTTTTCCGTCGCCGGACGCAATGCTTAATGCAACTTCGGTTCCGTTTGTTTTTCCTCTCAGCTTTTTCATGAATTCGTCTTTCAGGTCTCTTAATTTTTTTTCAAGATTAACTTCAATAAATTCAAATGGTTTTTCGGCGGTGAACTTTTTTGCGCCGCTTTCTCCGAGAATTATAACGCTTTCCCAGTCGCCGTGCTTAATCAAACCCGAGACTTGTCCCCAGGTCTCTTCATCTTTTGAAAGCAAAGCCACTAATTCCATGTTCAAGAGTGTCAAGATTTGTTTATAAAAATTGTTGTATTCAAAAAACTTTATAAAGCAACTTTCTGTTGGAGGAGTACCGATTGAACAACTTCGTCAAAGCACTTTGTTCTGTGTTTTTGATGTGTAAAGTTGGAGGTATTAAGATGAAAACAGAATTGCTTAAAGCTCTGACCGAGCTGCGAAAAGATAAAGAAAGAAAGTTCGACCAAACTGTTGATTTAATTGTAAATCTGAAAAAGTTTGACGTGAAGAAGAGCCAAGTGAATCTTATAATTAATGTTCCATTTAAAATTAAAGAAAAGAAAATTTGCGCTTTCTTTGAAACTGCTAACAAAGACGTTGAAACTATCACGCTGGAAAAATTCAAGAATTATTCTGATAAAACTGCCCTTAAGAAACTTGTGAAGAAATATGATTTCTTTATTGCGGAAGCGAGCCTTATGCCGAAGGTTGCAACAACTTTCGGCCGTGTTTTGGGACCAGCAGGGAAAATGCCCTCGCCACAGCTTGGAATTTTATCTCAAGTAAGCAAAGAAGAAATTGAAAAGCTCAAGAAAAAAATAAGTGGTAGCATAAAAATAAAGATAAAAGAAAGTAGCATAAAACTTGCCGTCGGAAAACAGAGTATGAAAGACGAAGAGATAATTGAAAACATTCTGACCGTATACGGTGAGATACTAAAAAATCTCCCAAGAGAAAAAGAAAATTTGAAAAGTGTTGAAATAAAATTCACCATGACTAAACCGCAGAAAATAGATTCAAGCAAATTATAAGATGGCACAGCAAAAAGCACACGTATCCGAACAGAAAAAGAAAAATGTTGCAGAGTTGGCGGAGCTTGCTAAGAGCAAGAAGACGGTTCTGTTGGTTTCAATTAAAGGGATTCCTGCTTCACAATATCAAGAGATAGTCAAAAAATTTAGGGGGAAGGCTGTTGTTAAAGTCCCGAAGAAAAGTACAATATCTCGGGCACTTAAATCTCAAGATAATGAAGGTATGAGAAAACTTCAGGCGCATGTGGGGGATAGCATGGCTGTTCTTTTTTCTGATGATGATGCATTTGATATTTCCGCGGAACTTTTAAATAAGAAAACTTCCGTCGGAGCAAAGGCGGGACAAGAAGCTCCAGAGGATATCGTTGTTCAGCCAGGGCCAACAGAACTTTTGCCAGGACCTGCGATAAGTGAGCTTGGGGCAGTCGGTATTCAAATTCAAATAGACAAAGGTAAAATTTCAATAAAGGCGGAAAAAACAATTGTAAAAAAGGGAGAGAAAATCTCTTCTGCCGCCGCCGATGTTATGAACAAGCTTAACATCAAACCGTTTTCAATAGGATTCATTCCTGTTGCGGCATTTGACGCTGAAACCGGAAAAATATATCTTGACATAAAAATAGATAGAGAAAAAACATTAGAAGAATTAAAACAAGCGTTCGGAAAGGCTTTGCCTTTTGCCGTTGCTATCGCGTATGCGAACGAAGATACAATAAAGTTCTTGCTTGTCAAAGCCGCTGCAAATGAAAAGGCGCTTGAAAAGTTCGCGAAAAAATCTGCGGAGCCGGAAAATAAAGAAGAAGTTAAAGAAGAATCGACTGAAGATGTAAAGGAAGGACCAAAGAGCGAACCTGTTGAAGAAAAAACTGAAAATAATCAAACTAAATCCGAGGAGGAAAAATAATGGAAAATATATACGCAGCGCTTTTGCTTCACAAACTTGGGAAAGAAGTGAATGAAGAGAACTTGAAGAAAGTTGTTACTGCCGCCGGTGCAGAGTTCAGTTCTGAAGAAGAAGTGAAAGTCAAGTCACTTGTCGCAAGTCTTAAAGGCGTGGACATAGAGAAAGAACTTGAGAACGCAAGTCTTGTTTCAGCGGCTCCAGCAGCAAGTCCAAGTGCAGTAGAGAAGAAAGCAGAGCCAGAAGAAAAGAAAGAAGCAGCAGCAGAAGGTCTTAGCGCGCTCTTCGGATAAACATTATTATTTTTAATCTGAAGAGCTTCTTACTTAGAAGCAAGGAGCACCAAACGCCTCGAACGCCGGCGGGTACGTACAGTAACCCCTCCTTTTGAGAAAGTTCTAAAATTTTATAAAAGTGGAAAGTGTAACCTCATAATGGAAAAGAAAACAATTTTGGGAGTTTTATCCGCTTCGTTTCTCATCGCGATACTATTCGCTCCGAGCGATTCGAATGTGTGGGTTTATTTTGCGATACTCGGAATAATTTTCGGAGTTGGATGGATGATAACGAATAAGTAATCGGAAAGAATAAATACAGAGATTTCTGTTTGAGTTTGTGCCTGCATAGCTCAGTTGGTTAGAGCGATTGCTTCGTAAGCAATAGGTCGGGGGTTCGACTCCCTCTGCAGGCTTTTTGGACCTCCTAAAAACTAGCTTTTTATTTTATCTTCTATCCTTGCTTTTGTTATTTCCAAATTCTCCACCCTACTTCTATGTCGGAAGATAAATATTGTTGATAAAACTATCAAAGGGATTCCGACTATTGCACCCACCATTGTAAAAGTTATAATAATTCCAAAAACCAAAATAATTATATTAGAAGTGATTTTTCCCTTATATTTTAACACTTGTTTATTCACTTCGGCTAATTCCCGAGTACAACCCTTTTCATGCTTCTTTGCTTCTTTTTTATCAAAAAAATATTCTCCACATTTATCACATTTGTATGGCATTTTAATTCTTAAAAAGTTCCTTTAGCGAATCCCTTAATTTAAAGCTTTCTTTATCTTTTTTATATTCTTGTTCACATCTAATTTCATGTTTTGCACAAATTTTTTCTGATTCAAATTTTTTCTCACAACTCTTACACTTCCATTTAATCTCAGTATCTCCTGCAATTGAATATATAATCCCAAATATAATAATCATAATTCCTAAACCTAAAAGAAATCCGTTAAAAACCAAACCCAATGTAATTAAAAACAATCCTATTCCAATAATATATTTTCCTTTTTTAATTTGAATTTGTGTAGGCATTTTTATTCCCAAGAAACATATTCTTTATTATCTGAAAAAAATTCGGTGCTAGAGATTTCTAACTTACCTGTAAGTCCTTTAGGCACATCAAAAACAATCTTTCCTCTTTTAGGCAATCCAGGTTGTAATTGGTCATATTGGAGTGAATCATCCAAATATATTTCTGCCATTGAATCATGGTCGAAACTTCTTCCCTGTGAATCGTAAATTTTTATATTTGTTCCCCACAATGTCTTGGATTCCATTCCAACATTTTCCACAGTTAAATCAAATATGTAAAAGATTCCATCTGCAGTGGTTCCCATAAAGCTTTCATAATCACCATAAACGTAAGATTTTCCAACTTGACTATTTTCAGTCTTGCTGTTGATAGTATAAGCAACATCATCTACCACCACCCTATCTCCTAGTTTATATTGGTATGCACACGATTGCGATTCAGAAGGTCTCCCGGAGGCTGTTCCACAATTATTCGAATCAGTACAATTTCTTGTCTGGACTCCTGCAGAGGAACATTCAAACCAAGAATCACAATTCCAATTTGGGGTGCAGGAGTTAACTTCTTCAGTAGGTTCTGTTAAAACAACATCACATATAGTTTCTCCATCACTAACTCTAATATTAAGTATTACACCCCCTTCGTCAGAAACAATCATCCTATCTGGAGTTAATTTATTCCCACATGTTTCTTCAAATTTATCTTTAAGATTCTCTGATTGCAACATATCTAAAAGAGATTGATAATCCTCAGAGTTATAGTAGAGAAAGTTTGCCTTTTCTTTATTAGTTGACTTCCAATAATCAAACACCTCCGAATTCTCAATACTTTCTCTTACCTTAGAAGGAAATTCTTCTAATCCCCCTTTAGCAGTATAAAGATTCATTTGCAATTGTCCACTTTGTTCATTAACTATATTCCCTGTGATTCCAGAATCATTTTCTCCAGGAATACCATTTATAACACCATTAATAAAACTCATAACAACAAATCCTAAAAGAATACTGATTATCCAATGCTTTACAAACCAATTTTGTTTTTTTATTTCGGTTACCATTTTATTACTCTCTTCGGAAACTAAACAAACCTCTGAAGAAATGTGTTATCTCTTGGAAGATATTTTTATCTTCTTTT
>JAHJMH010000084.1 GCA_018821425.1 Nanobdellota archaeon | reverse complement strand
TGGAGCTTTTTTCGATAGTGATGAAGAAATGCCAACGGCCTTCTTGACCTTAGATTTCTTTTCAATTTTCTTGTCCATGAGTTATTGAGAAAAAGTTGGTTTTTAAAGTTTCTCTAATGGAAAAAATAAATGAGCCTGCACGGATTTGAACCGTGGACTTCCGCCTTATCAGAGCGGCGTTCTACCAGGCTGAACTACAGGCTCATATTTATCCAAGAAAGTTTAACTGTTTATAAGTTTTATTAGTGGGGAAATTGGAAGATTTTAATCTCTTGCTTCAAGTTCAAGAGTGAGTTTTCTTTCCGAGAAATTGTAGTCTCTTATTGGAAAGTTTATGGGAATTATTTTTTGATAGACTTTGTTTTTACCTAAAGCTTTTACTTCGATGCTGCTTTCGAGTTGTGTTATTGATATGTCTTGAATCGACTTCACGCCGGGCATGTTTATTTCGTAAACGACTTTGTCTGAAAATCTTCTTATGCTCGTCTTGGGATTTGCTTTTGGTAAGCCGGAGAATTTTTTTGCATCCGTTTGAGGTAAATCTAATTTTTCGGAAGCTATTCTTTTTTGTGCAATAACCTTTTTCCCATTTAAGTTAACTTCTTTCCCGTTAATCATAAGTCGCATGTTTGTTCCAAATACAGGCGGCGAACTTTTCTGTTCCTCTATCCCTTTTTGAATTTCTTTCTCGAGCATTCTCACTGCACTATTAATCATTTTCCCAAAGATTCCTCCTTGGAATAAATTTGGTAAGCCGTCTGCTTCTGCTTCAAAATCATTTTTCCCGAGCATACCCCAGTCTTCTCCGAGATTTCTATTCAGCGGCGCTCTACAATACGGGCAGAAGTTATAATTGTCGCTTATTTTTTCCTTGCAGTTTTCACATCGTTTTTTACTGAACATTATTGAAAAAGGAGGGTTTTATTTAAATATCTTTGTGTGTTACTTTTCAAATACTCGTTCTCTTATTGAACTTATCTGATGAAATTCTTCAAGAATTGTAGGTTTCATTTCTTTTAAGAGGAGGTGATTGAAGGCCTTTCCGTTGCGGATTTTTTTTACATTCCTTGTTTCTTTTATTTTGAAAACGCCCCAGAGTACGGCAAGTAGCCTGGCGAGAGTTCCTATTATGAAGATTACAATTATTGGTTTAAGCATCCCTGGTTTTATTATTCTGATTAATATTGCGCTGAGTCCTGCACCGAAGAAAGTTCCTATGCCGTTGAGCATATTGTAGTATGAAATTGCGAGACCTCTTTTTTGCTGGCGCACGTTGTCATAGATGAAATTTCCGGAAGAGAGGCCGAAGCCTGCCCACGCTACTCCGCCAATTATTGAAGGAACTGTTAGGAGATAGATTGGTGAAGGGGAAAGAATCCAAAGAACAGGAATAAATGCGATTGGTATTGCAGTTATTTTAAGTACAAAATAATTTCCATATCTGTCTGCGATTTTTCCCCAGAGTTCGAGGACGATTAGTGAGAATACTGTTCCGGCCATTATGACAATCATGTAAGTTTTGTAACCGAAGCCGAGATTTCTAAGAAGGTATACTGCAAGTAACGGTGCGGAGATGGAGCCCGCGAAGGAAAGCACGGCGCGAAATATTGTGAACTTTCCGAAGTTTGTTTGAGGCGCTTTTTTGACGAAACTCCAGAAGCTGAAGTAATCGCCCTTCTTTATTTTTATTTTTGGTTCGTATTGTTTTTTGAGTATCCTCCATGATTCAATTCTTGCGAGGAACGCGAGGAAGAACAGAATTATAAATCCGAAAAGAGTTATGTTCCTGCTTTTGAAAGCATCGAGGAAGAACGAAGCCGCTATCGCGAGGATTATTGATACAAATCCGGTTATGAGATTCCTTTGCGAGAACCACTGCCCTCTTTTGTTTTTATCGACGATGTCGCCCATCCACGAGAACCATGCCGGGGCTCCTACATTTGCGAGGATTATGTAAACCGAAAAAATTGCGAACAGGATGAACGGAAGACTGCTGGTTATAATTCCTTTCTGGAAAAGAAATGCGACTAAAATCATCGGAAGCCAAATTAATGATTCTAGAAAAACCGATTTTAGAATTACGCTTTTCCTTGAATATTTTCCTATTAACCGTGAACTGAAAAGTTGCGTCAGAGGACCGAGAAGTCCTGAGATTGCACTGAACATAGCGATGAGAGAGCTGCTTGCGTTTATTGCTATCGCGAAAGGAGAAATATAATAGTCTCCAAACGAACCTCTGGCCGTCGCGAAAATTCCTTCCCTGATGCTAAGTCGTCGAGCTCTGTGCTTAAGAGCTTCTATTCTTCTTGGATTCATTTCATCTCTTTTTGAATTAAAAGAATTCAAACGCGAGTGAACTCTTTTTCTTTAAGAAGAAATTTGTATTAATAAATTTGTCTTATTCTTTGAGAATCAAGTTATTCGAATCTGCAAATGTCTCTAACCTTTTCATAAACTTTTCTTGCTTTCAAATTGCCAGAGCTAATAAGGGCAAGATATTCCCCAATAGTTTCAATTCCAAGATCGTCAAAGAGTTTATAGCTTCCTATGTCCCTTCTTTCTTCTTTAGCTACTACATCTAAAAATCCTGCAACTTCTATAATTCCAGGATGCTGTCTCTGAAAATCTTCATCTAAAAGAATTGGACACTCTTTAACCATCTGATCTATTTCTTCATCTATTGTAGTCATAGCCATTTTAGAATGTTCAAGTATAAATATTTTATTGTAATGCACCATTTTCTATTCGAATAGTTTAAACCGATTTATTCCCGCTCGCTCAAAGATTGAGTAGAATGCACCAGCCGGGAATCGAACCCGGATTACAAGATTGGGAATCTTGAGTTCTACCACTAAACCACTGGTGCGGTGAGATAAAATTAGAATTGGTTAAGTTTTTATATTCTTTTCTTTTTGGTTTCTTATGAAAAAAAAGTTTTATGTTACGACAACAATTCCGTATGCGAACGCGCCACCACATATAGGCTTTGCTCTGGAAATTATTCAAGCGGACGTTATTGCGCGATGGCAGAGGCTTTTAGGGAAAGACACTTTCTTTTTGACTGGAACTGATGAACATGGAACCAAGAATTATCAGACTGCGAAAAAACAAAATCTGGAGCCTCAGAAGTTTGTGGATAAAAATTCAGAGTATTTTAAAAAGCTGACTAGCGAGCTGAATATTTCAAACGATTTTTTTATAAGAACTACGGATAAGAAAGTCCATTGGCCTGGCGTTGTTGAAATGTGGAAGCGACTTGAGAAAAGCGATGACATCTATAAGAAGAAATATACTGGTGCGTATTGTTCTGGCTGTGAGAGGTTCATCACTGAGAAAGAGCTTGAAGATGGAAAGTGTCCGAATCATCCGAACCTTGAGATTCAGAGTATTTCCGAAGAGAATTATTTTTTCAAACTTTCGAAGTATTCTGATAAGATAAAGAAAGCTATTGATAAAGATGAATTGAAGATTCGGCCGAAGAAATGGAAGAATGATTTTTTGAGTTTGATTAAAGACGGATTAACGGATGTTAGTTTCTCGAGAGATAAAACACATTTGCCTTGGGGGATTCCTGTTCCAGGGGATGAGAATCAAGTGATGTATGTTTGGTGCGATGCGCTAACTAATTACCTTACAGGTATTGGATTTCCAGATAAGAAATATGAAAAGTACTGGCCGGCGGATGTTCATGTTGTGGGAAAAGATATGCTTAGATTCCATGCGGGGATTTGGCCCGGGATGTTGCTTTCAGCAGGGTTGCCGCTTCCTAAAGGAATTATTGTTCACGGCTTTTTGACTGTTGGTGGAAGAAAGATGAGCAAGTCGTTAGGAAATGTTATTGCTCCTCTTGATTTACTTAAGCAATATTCTGCGGATAGTTTGAGGTATGCTCTGTTGCGCGCGACGCCATTTGGTGACGACGGCGATTTTTCAGAACAAGCTTTGAAAGATAGGCATAATAATGAGCTCGCGAACAAGCTTGGAAATCTTGTAAGCAGAGTTGCTGGTTTGGCAGAGAAGACTGGTGTTGAAAAATGTGAGAACAAACTTTTGAAAAAACTTAAATTGAAAGAGATAGAAAAACTTTTTGACAATTACGAGTTTGACAAAGTCCTTAACGAGATTTTTGCTTTCATTGATGTGTGCAACGAGTATGTTCAAAACAAAAAGCCGTGGGAGACGAAAGATAAAAAAATTCTTTACGAACTTTTGGATTCAATCAAGGCGATTGCGATTTTGCTTTGGCCATTTATTCCATCGACATCTGAAAAAATTGCAGAGAATCTCGGATTCAAAGTTGGTGAGGGGAAGTTTGACGAAATAAAAAAACCTTTGAAAGTTGGAGAGATAAAAAAATCAGAGATATTGTTTGAGAAGATTGATTCTTAGAATATAAATTCTTATTAAACATCCTTTTGTATTTTTCTTATGAATATCTCTTCTAGAGATTTTGTTATTATCTTACTGGGAATTGTAGGAACTTTATTATTAACTCTTCTCTTTGGCAGTAAGCTGTATAGCCCTCAAGAATTATCTACAACAGATTATCTCTTGTTTGGAGTTGTTGCTATAATTGCAATAGTTCTTGTAATCCATAAGCGAATTGGGGAGGTAGAATCGGACTTGGATTGTTTTGGCGAGCGACTTTCAGAAATGGCCAAAAATCTTAAAAGAGCCGAAGATTTAGTAGGTATAAAGAGCGACTTAATCTCTCTAAAAAAATTTGTGGAAAATGGCGAAAAGAAATGACCCTTTTGATATCATTGTGGACATAATCAAGATAATTGTAATTACTATTTTTGGATTCATCATGATAAAAATTCTTTTTTCTGTTCTAAGTTCGATTCCAAAATGAAACTGAAAATAAAAACAAGTCAGGGAGAAGTGATTGCAGAACTTAATGATACGAAAACTTCTAAGATGATTTTTGAAAATTTGCCGATTGAGGGTCGCGCAAATGTTTGGGGTGAAGAAATTTATTTTGAAATTCCTGTTGTTACGAATTTGGAAGAGCCGACGAAGCAAGAGATGGAAGTCGGCGATATCGCTTATTGGCCCGGCGGGAATGCATTTTGCATTTTCTTTGGAAAGACGCCTGCATCGACGAGTGAAAAACCGATGGCAATCTCTGATGTGACATTTCTTGGGAGAGTTGATAGAATGGATTTATTCAAGGAAGTTAAGGATGGAGATTCTATTGTTCTTGAGAGGAACAATCCTTAAAAAGGAAATTTTCTGCTAAAGTTTATGGGAAGACCTCTTAAATTGGATTCGATTCATCAGGGAGTTCGGGATGCTGCTATTCTTCTTAGAACTAGATATAATGATTTGGTGATTCCTCCAAAAAGTGTTACCTATTCAATATGGGAGACTGCGAGACTTATTGGATGTTGCGAAAGAAAAATAAGAACCTTGATACAAAAGAACTCTTTACCTTCTCATTTGGATACTGGAGGAGAAAGAAGAATAGAACATACTGGAATAACCCGATTTTTGTTTAATGGTGCAAGCGGTATAAAGAGAGATATTGAGGAAGTGCTTTTTGAAGGGTTGATAGATACTCCGCCGTTGGCGAGAGAGCTTGGATTAAAAGTTCTTGATTTAAGTTATCTTTTAAGGACGGGAAGATTACCCTCGTTTAATATTTCTGAAGGAAAATTACCTTGCTATAGATTACCTTTGTTGGAGACATTAAATGTTTTTGAGGACAGACTTTTAGAAAGTTATATTGAAATTCTTGACGAGGCATATCCTCTGAGAAAATAATTTTTCAATTGGAAATTTACAACAATGTGCGTCTAACCAACGTATGTCAATAGATAACCTAAAATTAGTTCGCTTCGCTCAAATAAAAAATGTTAACCAAAGCCTCGACGGCAACTTCAATTAATACAAACTTTGAGTGATTTTACCATGTTATTTTATTTTTTAATCTGCGAGCCGAAGGCGAGTCAAGTTCAGTTTTTTGAAAGGGATTTAAGAGAGAACGAAGGGCGACAGATGTCTATGGGTCATACAAATTTTTTACAATAAAAATATTTAAATACTCTTTGTTCTATTCTTTGATATTAAAAGAGGAAAATGGTTACGAAAAAAAGTTTTGGTTTTGGAAGGCTTCAGATTAATATGACTAATCGATGGCTTTATACTTTGATTACATTATTTGCTGTGGTAGTTCTTGGTGTTGGAGTTTATGC
>JAHJMH010000083.1 GCA_018821425.1 Nanobdellota archaeon | reverse complement strand
GTGGGATAAAAGTAGATAGAAATTATTATTTCAGATACTTTTTAATAATTTCCATTATAACTTTCCCATCAACTCCGCCCTTGAATTCTTTCATAACAAGTCCCATGTACGCGTTCGTCGAAAGTCCGGGCTTATTCTTTATGAAACTCATTATCTTCTCCTCGACCTCATTCAAAGACGCATGCTTCTCGACTTTAACTGCCTTCACGTAATCTTCACCTTTAACAATTTTCTCAAGAACATTCTTAACATCACCTTCAGAAATCTTCTTTATCTTCAAATTATCCAACACGTGTGTCAAAACATCTTTGGTAAGTTTTTCCTCAACTTCATTCAAAGGCATTTTCTCGCGCTTCGCGATTTCCTTAGGAAACACCAAAAGAACTTTCGCGACGAGCGCAGGATTTTTAACAACTCCTAAAAGTTCCTTGAACTCTTCAACCTTATTCTGCTTGAGCAATAAAGAAATCATCTCTCTACTCAAACCTTCTTTCTCCAATTCTTTCTCCACATCGCCCTTCAATTTAGGCAAGGTCTTCTTCGCATCATTAATGAGATCTCGAGATATTTTCAAAATAAGTAAATCCGTTTCAGGATACATTCTCGCAGCGCTAGGCATCGGCCTCAAAAATTCGCTCTTTCCATCAGATAAAACTTTGCGAACTTCAGAAACGCTCTTCCCGTTTTTCACAAGACCAACTTGCCTCCCAACTTCTTTTTCAATCGCGCTTTCAATATTTCTTATGTCTTGAAATCCTTTGAGTTCAATTCTCTCTCCGTTTTTCACAGAAAGGTTAACGTCTTGCCTGATTGTTCCCAAGCCGCGCCGCACATTACACGACCTAAGAATCTCCCCAAGATGGAGAGCAACTTCCTTCGCCTGTTCAGGATTTTTTATATCTGGCTTCGTCGCAATTTCAATTAAAGGAATTCCAAGCCTATCAAGTTTGAAAACGTTTGTCGCAGAATCGCCCGAACTAACTATCCTTGCAGAATCTTCCTCTAAACAGATAGTTTCAATCCCAACTCTTCCTTCTTCAGTTTCAACCCAACCATCGCGTGCAATCAAAATCGTTCTTTGAAATCCGGAAGTATTACTTCCATCTACAACCGTCTTCCTCATTATTTGAGTCAAGGGAATAATTTTCGCGTTAAGAAGAATAGAAATTTGCAACGCAATTTTCAGCGCATCGCGATTTATTTCTCTCGGAGGTTCTTCGTCAAGTTCAACCAAACAAGTCACATCATGATAACATTGATACTCAAACTCTTTTCCAAGAGACGTTTGATAAGCAGCCGCGACATCAACCTCTCCCGACTCGCCAGCAACGGCATGCAACTTTCTCCTGATTAAAAAATCCGGCTCGTCTTTCCGAAGAACGGAAGGACATCTACAAAAAAGCTTCGTATCGGAATTAAGTTGTTGATGAATTTCCAACCCGCACTTCAGACCTAATTCTTTATAATTTAATTCTTCATCAGACATAAAATAAGAAAAGAGTGGGAGTTTATTAAATTAATCATCAAAATTCAGACGAACCTTTTCCCATCAGACAAATAACCTTATCAAGCGAAGAATTAACTTTCCCTGCCATAAATGTATAGAAATTCTTTTCGCCAGCCGTAGAACCGTGGGTAATCTCTCCTGAATGTCTCAAGTGTTTCCAATCGTAAACTGCTTCATCTAAAGCATCAAAATAAGTATATCTTTCACCAGCATCAATAATCGGTAGAGGAATTATATTATGGTCTAAAATTATATCTTGAAGAGCTCTCGAAGTCCTGCCATTCCCATCAACAAAAGGATGAATCCTCACAAGATGAAGATGTGCATAAAAGGCGGCCATCATTTGTGCGATTTTATCAGGATCTTTCAACTTCCTATTAAGAGAATCCAAAAAAAGGGGAATCTCCACTTCTCGAATCTTATACGGATCTGGAGGAGTTGTTCTCGCACCAACTATTCTCGTTCCAGAACTCCTAAAAAAAGCAGTATTTCCTGGATAGATATCTGGAAGGATTCGTCCAGAAATTCCCCGAAGAAGATTCTCATCCAATCCATTCATTTGAAAGTAATTCTTCCCCCACTTGAAGGCAGACTCAATGTTCTGGATACCTATTCGTATAGAATTTTTCTTATCATTTCGAGGGATGGAATAACTTGTCCCAAGATTTGGGTGCTCTATCTTAAAAGACTGATATTGAGCTGACTTTAAAATCTTACTTTGGAATATCTTTCTCTCCTTAAGAATCATCTCAGGAGAGAGATGTCTATCCAAATATCCCAATTTATTTCGAATTTCACTTAAGAGGCCATTTTCTACATGTCTCATAAAAAGGGAACTCATATTAAATTTATAAACCTTTCCATTTGTAACCCCTAAAGAGTTAATATAACTTCAACTCTACATCTTGGGCGGGACACTAACTCTCAAGCCTCTCGCTAATTTCTCCCGCGACATTTTCAAGCATCTTCGCCTTAACAGCGTCGCGGTTTTTCGCCCAATCTTTATGCCCAAGAACCCAACCCAGTTTCACCAACGCTGTTTCAGAAAGCATATCTTCCAAATAAATTATTCCGGTTTCAAGTAGCTCTCGACCGTTGCTATAAATGCGGGGTTCCGTTCGCCCGTTTATGCATTGACTCGTCGCACAAACAATCATGCCCTTTTTCTGAATTTCTGCAAGCTTCCTTATCCAAGAATTTCTCGCCCTCCGACCGGGTGCGTGCCCAAGCCCAGACATTTCCAAAACGATTCCCTTGTATTTCTCCTTTGAATAATAATCCAGAATCTCCGGATTTTGTCCTGGATAAATTTTCACGAGTGCAACCTTCTCTTCAAACACCGCATCCACCTTAACTTTTCCTTTCTTTCTCCGATTATATTCGGAGACATTAATTATTTTGTCTGGAAAAACTTTCGCGAATGGCTTCCCATTAATGACCTTGAACGCGTCACGTCGAGAAGTGTGTAACTTTCTAACTTTCGTTCCGGGCATTGCAAAACAAAAATCGTCATTCTCCGAAGCGTGACCGACAATCATGACTTCTGCAATATCAGAAATTGCAGCAATTGCAGAACACTGCAAATTTAAATTAGCATCTGACGACGCACGATCAATACTCCTCTGACTGTAAGTCAAAACAACTGGCTTATTCAAATTTCTCAAAAAGAAAGAAAGTGCAGAAGAAGTGTAGTGCAAAAAATCCGTTCCGTGCGTTATTATAATTCCTTTAACATTTGGATCATTAAGAAGTTTAACAGCAACACGAGCAATCTTCTGCCAGTCTTTGAAATCCATATCCTCCGAAGCTTTCATAAAAGGAACTTCAACTTTTGAAACATTCACAAGATTGAAAATCTCGGGATAAAATTTAAACAAACTCTCAGGATTGTCAAGCCAATCAACTCCCCCTTTCCGTGGATTCAACCGCGCGGCGATGGTCCCCCCCGTGATAATCATCGCGACATTAGGTTTTCCAGAATCTTTCTTTATTTCCAATTCTTCTTTCTTCTCAGAAAACTTTTTCAAAACCTTAACTTCAATAACTTCTTTTTTAACAAAACCAATATTATAACCAGAATCTAATTTGAGCAAAACAATTCCTTTCTCACTCTCTGGCGTCTCCAAAAGCATTCCCTGATAATCTCTGTTCACGAGAGAAAGCTCAACATAATCTCCGGGAACTGCATTAGTTTTCTCCATATTATATACCACTATTTGCCCTCAATTTTAAATGTTTCAATTTTTCTATTTTCTCCTGACCCTTTTCGCTTTTCGCCAACTCAGCATAAAATCTTCGAGATGAAATAATCTGAGAATCAATAAGACGAGCTTGTCCCTCTCCCCACTTCCTATCGGGATTTTTCCTAACATATTCCGCCCAGTACTTGATAAAAGCGATTCTCTCCGCAAAATTTCTCCTCCGGTCATTCGTTATTTCATCTTTACTAAAAATTAATTTCATTTTTTAAGCCACTCCCACTTTTCCTCAACGCCAAAAAGAGAAACATACTTAATAATTTTTCCCTCGTCAAGCTGCTCCTTAAAGGTTTCATACAAGTGTTTAGCATCCTCGAAATCCTTATCAGAACTAATCTCATCAAAATTTTCATTAGGCATCAAAGACAATTTGTAAACTATCTGAAGCTCCAAGGGAGAAATAAAAAGAGATTTATTTCCCAAAACTACTTTCAATCGACCATTATAAGCCTCTTCTTGAATTTTATTTGTAATTTTCTTAAACTCTATATTGGGAACGGGAACTTCATTGTAGAATCTTATTGCATGTTCATCAAGCATTTTATAAGCCACAGTATAATCAGAAGTATTCATGCACACATAACCGTGGCTATCAAGCTCCTTGAACAAAATTCCAAATTTTTCCGAAGACATTGGTGGCACAAGAAAATCAACATCTTCAGAAGCCCTTGACCTTCCAAGAAGTATCGAGACATATCCCGAAACAATTACATAACCTATATGCTTTTCAATTACATGAAGAAAATCAAGAGTGAACTTATCTAATTCATTGGGATTTTTGTCCAAAATAATTTCTCTCTTATCATTATCGTATTTCATAAAACAGCAAATAACAAGAGATATAAAAAGTTATTGAAATAATTAGAAAGGGATTGTTCTGTAATTTCCTATTGACTTAACACCCTCTCCCAAACTATTAACATAGAATATTACTTGATCTTCCTTCAATCCAAAATAGTAACATCTAAGAAAGATCAAAAAATCACCTCAAATAAAGCGCCTGCCAAGAAGAGAAGACTAATCAAAATAATAACCACCCAATTTATCGGAATGGAATACTCCGACTTTCGGCCCCCTTCAGTTTTTGCCTTCAGATTCATAATCAAAATCAAGATTCCGGCAATTCCGCCAGAAATCGCACCACCGATTCCTAGAATTTTTATAAACCCCGCCAAATTAAAAAAAGTTACTAAAAGATAAAGTAAAAGAGGCACAATAGAAACATACAGAAACGCAGCCTTTCTTTTTTTCAAGTCAAAGATGAAATAATCTTTAAGTGAAAAACTCAGGACAAAAAAGCTCGTCGTCATTGTGAAAATCCCCAGCAAAAGAAGAACTTTTCCAAACAATCCTGAAAAAGAAAGCGTCGCAACTTCTGCAACATTATTTCCAAGAACACCCACAAAAACAAAACAAAACATAAGATAAAGAACAATCGGAATCGAGGCGCCAACAATTATCGCGCTTTTCAGCATTTTTTTGTCACCTTCAACTTCTCTCCTCAATTCTGGAATCGAAGTAAATCCCAACAAAGCAAAAAGAACAACTCCAAACGGTACAAAAAATTCTGGCATATTAACAGAAGTCAGATTTTCCTTGCTAACATCAGGCACTAAGAAAATGAAAACAAAAACTAAAGCAAAAATAATTGCCAGAACTCCAAAAAACTCAATTTTTTTCAATCGGCTCAAATCTCCTTGTAGAAGAAAAGTCATAATCAACCAGAAACCCAATCCAAAAAAGAGGGCATACTCTACACTTCCAAAAAACAATCTTGAAAGACTCTGCCCCTCACCAATTAAATAAGCCAAAAGAGCAGAATACACTCCAAAAATTATTGAAAGGAACATTATTCTCTTTCCATTTTTTCCAAGATATTTTTCGGCATATCCTGGAAGCTGATGTATTGACTTTGTTCTCAGAGTAACTTCCCCCAATAAAAGATTAATAAAAATCATAATCAGACCGAGAAAAATTAACCAAAAGAGTCCAATAAAAAAACCAGCTTTCGCGAAGACATATGGCAAGCCAAGAATCCCCGCACCGATAATCGTCCCGGTCAGAGTAAACGCTGTTGAAAAAAACTTCCTTTTTTTAGATTCCATATTGCCTCTTCTCTCCCCTATATCGCATAGCGCAAATTTAGGGGAAGGTACTGTAGAACATTAGGTTCTCCTCATGGACCTGCCAGGATTCGAACCCGGATCAACGGGGTTTTTCTGCCTGCCTTCTGGGCGAGGAACCTTCTACCGCCTCTTTACCATCAACGCGCGAAGCGCGCAAATTAGGGAGGGGGTAGTGTAGGGGGAACCGTAGGTGCCCCTCAACCGAAACCCGTCATTCTATCCATTGAACTACAGGTCCGATAAAAGAAAACAAAATAGGTTTTTATGTTTATTGCCCGCGCAGTTCTCTTAGTCGGCACCGCTGCGACAATTAAAAGGGAATGGAGTGAACTTAAATTTTAAATACTCAGAATACTAAATAAAATAATGTCCAAAAGATTTCCCAAGCAAGTGATTCACAGACACATAACTCTTAAAAAACATCACGTATGGATGGCAGGAGGATTCACTTCTATTGTTCTAATTCTCCTCATAACTCTCAGCATATTCACTTACATGCTCAGTGTAAATCAAAAAATTAACTACAACAATCTTAACAATAAAATAAGTGACCTTAATCTTGAAACTCAATCGAATATAAATTCAATTTCGGGAAGTCTTTTGGAAATAAAAAGCGACGTAACAAACCTCGGTTCACAATTTGGAGTCATCAATGAAGAATTCAGTTCACTCAAAGCATCAGTAGGAGAAGATTTTTCAGAGATTATAGATGTTGTAATTCCTTCAGTCATAACAGTAAGAACTGACTCTGCTCAAGGAACCGGATTCATAATAAGCTCAGAGGGTTACATCGTAACAAATGCGCACGTCCTCGCAGATGATCAAGGAAATCTCGCCACAGGAATAAAAGCAATTACCTCTGACCAAGATATCATAGATGCAGAGTTCATAGGATTCGACGGAATTCTCGACATTGCTCTCTTAAAAATTTCTGGAAGCTACGACGCTCTTGAATTAGATAACTCAGATAATATTCAAATCGGTGAAAGAGTGATTGCAGTAGGAAATCCTCTCGGTCTTCAATTTTCAGTTTCGCAAGGAATTGTCTCAGCAGTTCACCGGCCAGGAATAAACGGATTGAAAGCATACATCCAAACCGACACACCATTAAATCCCGGAAATTCTGGCGGACCATTAATCAACAAAAAGGGACTAGTGGTAGGAATAAATAATTTCAAAGTTAGTTCCGGAGAAGCTCTCGGATTCGCTCTCGAATCAAATTACATAAAAGATATTGTGAATGAAATATCTCAAAGAGAATTAAATTTAACATTGATTAATTAACTAGTCTCTACTTTCTGTTGGAAAGTGAGTGTTTCAGATCAGATGCTAAACTTGAATCCAAAGAAGCACTTAATCTCTCAAGTTCATTAGCTATCTTCAAGGTATTTGAACTCATCGAGACCGAATTATAATCCTCGAAATAAAGAGAATCCAAAAAAGCCCGAGAAGTATGGGGATTAAATGCAATCAAATCTCTGCCCATCTTATCGTAAATCAAGTCAACAATTCTGTCACCGTCCAAGTCCCTCAGGGAATAATTAGCAACCTGAACTGACTTATTCTTGAAAAGAGGAATATTACCTTTTTCAGGATTGCAATGAGGCAAAACATACGCCGCAGATAAAGATACTGCTAAGAGAAGGGATGGCCATTTCCGAGAAACCCAATTCTTGGTTTTCATTTTCTTCCATTTATTTCAAAAAACTTTAATTCACCTGTAGCTTGTTTATATCTAATAGACCAGAAAAAAGAAATCCTTCTCAAGTCTTCAGCTTCATCATACAATCCTGCACATTTTAATCGATCATAGTTATATGCACAATCTCTCGCTAATTGAATCGCTTTTCCAGAAGTATTAGTTAAACCTTCTCTAATCTGCTCGTTTAATAGTCTATAATCTCTTCCTTTCAAAATTTTATAAATAGTTTCACTCATTTTCCCTCCCCCTCAGATTCACAAACTCTCCTAGATCTAACTCGGATCAAATTTGCCCGAGTTCTAATTGAATCTCTTTCTGCATCCAAATAATCATCAGAAAGTACATAACTTCCATCTTTTCTTCCAATAAATGAAAAAGCTGCCCCGCATTCGGTTTTAACAATAAGGTCTTCAATCCCATCTTCGTTTAAATCTCTAACAGAAACTCCAGTAGGTCTAAAAGTTGAACGAGCAATAATTTCGTATCCCATGATTCCTGCCCCATAACTGATCAATGCCATTCCCGGGATCATTATAGCAGCAATTATTCTTGTTGCATATTTCACAAATTTATCTTCGGCCATTTCCTTTCTCCCAATTTTCTTTATAGTCCTCAGAAACCAAGTGGCTCCATTTCATCTCTTTAATACCTGGAAAAAGAAGTGCCTCCCAAGAAGTATTACGCTCTATACCAAAACCATAGCACTTGCTTCCACTAGAAGCACCAATATGTAATCTATTATTCTGTTCTCTGCCCCCGTACATGGACATTATAAAAGAAGTTCCAACTTTAGTAGAATATTTTTCAGAAGATTGCAATGGTAAATAAGGAGTACCTCCAAAAACACAGGATATTTCTTCTAGTTTATCTGCTCCTTCTAGGCTTCCCGTTAATCCAATCATATCGGGAACCTCAGATAACTTTGTCTTATCTAGATCTAAATCTTTAACAGAGTCTCCTCGTACCATTCTCAAGAAACCATCATCAGAAAACACAACTTCTCTTTCTTCTCTGCATCCCAACATTTCTTCTAAATATTTTTTGTGATGAGAAGATAAGTTATAAGAACCTATCCAACCATTCCAACTACAAGAATCTATTTCTTGAAATAATCTGATTAATTCTCTACCTTCTGTTCCAGGAACATCCCGATCATAATAAAATCTAACCGAATCTTTTGGGAAATCATAAACATCTGTAAAACCCCATACTCCTCCCTCTTCGACACATCTCTTGATATCTTTAAACTCGCCTTCGCCTCCATCCTTTGTATAAACTTGATGCAATAGAGAAACTAATTCGCCCATAGACGGAACCCTTACTTTTAGTTCCTCATTCCACCATCCAGGATCAACCACGCTAGAAGAAGGAGCATCTGATCGACCATTTCGATGGATAAAGGTAATTCTCCCATTTCTATGGGGTACGCTTATTTTCGCGGTTCTTTTTATGAAATAAGGTTCTTTTTCTTCTATCATTTTCATCACTCCATAATGCTCTACCAATCCTCTTAAGTATTACTCCCCCCTGCATACGTTAAAACAAAAACATTTTTATAACCAAAACCCATTCAAGAAAAATGCTAAGCCAAACACTAAAACAAATCGGCCTAACGGAAGGAGAAATAAAAGTTTATCTGGCTCTAATAGATCTCGGTTCGGTATCAACTGGAAGAATAACAAAAGCTTCCGGAATTTCCGGATCAAAAGTTTACGAAGTTTTAGAACGGCTAATGAAAAAAGGACTCGTGTCAACAATAACAAAAAATAATGTGAGGTATTTCGAAGCAACTTCTCCAAATAAAATCTTAGATTATCTAGACGAAAAGACCTCAAATATTGAAATCGAAAAAACAAACATTCAAAAAATCCTTCCAGATTTAATTCTAAAACAGAATCATTCTGAAAGTTCAGAAGTAAAAGTTTTTACGGGGTTTGAAGGTATAAAAACCTGCAACGAGGACATAATCAACTCTCTAAGAAAAGGCGAAGAATGGCTAAGCATGGGCTTAACAGAGCAACCAGAATCTTGGGAAATCTATTTCAACAAAAAACAAAAGGAACGAGCAAAAAAGGGAATAGTGCACAAACATCTCCTAAACCGAAAATACAAAGCACTCCACAAGGAAAGGAAACATCTTCCACACACAGTTTTCCGTTTCCTATCAGAAGAATTAGAAATGCCAACATCAACAGAAATTTACAAGGACAAAATTTTAATCATAATAATTTCAAAAGAAAGCCCCCTAGCAATAAGAATAGAAAACAAAGCAGTCGCAAATTCTTTCAGAAAATATTTTGGCATCCTTTGGAAAACAGCAAAAGTTAAGTAATTGGAAACTTTTATAAACATCTGTAAGCTTTTCTTAGCACATGAAAAGAAAAGTAGACATACTAAAACCATTTTTTGAAAATCCAAACGAAAGATTCCAAATTAGAGAACTCTCTCGAATTCTGAAAATCAATCCCACAACCATTGGAGACCATCTAAAAAAATTCGCCAAAGAAAACCTCATTGAATTAGAGCCAGGAAAACCATATCCCTATTTTAAAGCAAAAGAAAGCAAAGAGTTCCTAATTCAAAAATTATTTTTCAACCTAGAAAAGCTCCATCAAACAAGTATCATAGAACAATTAGAGAAAGATTATGACTATCCCACAATTATCCTTTTCGGAAGTTATGCTGACGCAATCGACGATAAAAATAGTGATATAGATTTATTAGTTTTAACAGAAATAAAAAAGGATCGTAATTATACTAAATTTGAAAAAAAACTAAACAGGAAAGTATCAATCCACTTATCCACAAAAGAAAAGTTCAACTCACTAAAAAATAAAAATCCAGAACTCTTAAATAATATAATTAACGGAATTACCTTGGCAGGAAAATTGGAGTTATTCAAATGAATTTCGAGGAAGAAATAAAAAAAGGATTTATCAGAAAAGTGAAGCCAGATTCTCAAAGAGCGCAAAGCTTAGAAAAATCATCTCAGCAAGCTCTGCAAACCGCAAAATCAATTCCATTAAACGAAAACTCCTCAAAGACAGTATTCAGAGAACTCTATGAATCTCTCAGACAGTTTTGCGAATCTCTAGGTTACTCAAAAGGTTATAAATTCAACAACCACGAATCTATAACTTCCTTTCTAGATGAAGTTTTGAAGGAAAAAGATAATTCATTAAAATTTGACAGATATCGGAAAATCAGGAACGGAATAAATTATTATGGAGATACTATTGACATCTCAACAGTAAAAGAAGCCCTCAAGGATATTCCGAAAATAATCGACAAAATTAAAAGGCTGTTCGACAAACAATAAACATGTCAAAACAAAAAGACAACAAAGGGCTTACTGTAAAAAAATCTGAAAACTTTTCCGAATGGTACAATCAGGTTGTTCAAAAAGCTGAACTCGCAGATTACAGCGACGTAAAAGGATTCATGGTTATAAGACCAAACGCATACTCCATATGGGAAATTATAACAGAATATTTCAATAAAAGGATAAAGGCATTGGGAGTTCGAAACGCCTATTTCCCCCTGTTAATTCCAGAATCATTTTTTAAAAAAGAAGCTGAACATGCAAAAGGTTTCCAACCAGAAGTAGCATGGGTTTCAAACAGGGAAGACGAAAGACTCGCAATAAGACCAACTTCCGAAACGATAATGTACGATTCTTACTCGAAATGGATTCGCTCTTGGCGCGATTTGCCCTTGAGAATAAATCAATGGTGTAACGTGGTTCGTTGGGAAACAAAGGCAACTCGACTTTTTTTGAGAACTCGAGAATTTCTTTGGCAAGAAGGACACTGTGTTTATGAAACTGAAAAAGAATGTGAAGAAGAAACAAAAATCTACCTGAAAGAATATGAAAAACTTTGTAGAGATATTTTGGCCATGCCAGTTTTAGCAGGTAAAAAAACAGAAAAGGAAAAGTTCTCTGGAGCAAAATACACTCTCAGCATTGAAGGAATCATGCCCGATGGGAAAGCGCTGCAAATGGGAACCTCGCACAATCTCGGCCAGGGTTTCGCAAAATCATTCGGTATAAGTTTCTTAGATAAAAATGAAAAGAGAAATATTCCTTGGCAAAATTCATGGGGGGTTTCGACAAGACTAATCGGCGCGCTAACAATGGTCCACGGGGACGACAAGGGCTTAGTCCTACCTCCAAAACTCGCGTATAACAAGGTAGTAATAATTCCTCTATTATTCAAAGGAAAGGAAAAATCAGTTCTCAAAAAAGCAAAAGAAATTTTAGAAAAACTCAAGGAACATGATCCAATATTAGACGACAGGGACTATTCTCCAGGATGGAAATTTAGTGAGTGGGAACTTAAGGGAATTCCAATGAGAATAGAGATAGGTCCTAAAGACATTCAGAAAAAACAAGTGATTATCGTAAGAAGAGATAATGGGGAAAAAATTGAAGTCAAGGAAAATGATATTGAAAAAGAAGTTATAAAATTATTAGAAAATATTCAAAAATCTATGTTGAAAAAATCCGAGAAGAATTTCAAAGAGAAAATAGTATCTGTCAAAAACCTTAATGAATTGAAAGGGGCAATTGAAGAACAAAAGATTGCAAAAGCTGATTTTTGTAACAAAGGCGAATGCGAAGAGTCTCTAAAAGAAAAAGTGGATGGTGCAAAAACACTCAATATGCCCCTCGAAGAAACTCCAAAAGGCAAATGCGTGATTTGCGGAAAAAAAGCTACGGAAATCGTTTACATCGGAAAGAGTCACTAGTTACAAAAATATTTAAATAATAAAGATATCAAAGAGCTATGTCTGAAGATTATATCTCAAAAAACGGGATAAGAACTAATCTTGATTCCTTAAATTTCACTGAAGAGGAACATGAAAGATACAGAAAATTAATAGAAATAGAAGAAAGAATGTTAAATCCGTCCCAAGAATTTCTAATGCGACGCCTCCCCCCATATTCTGATCCCGTCCCCTCTAAGCAACTTATAACTTTTGGAGATAAAGAATATGAACGCCAATCTTCCGCAGTTTAACCGTCTCGGTTTTACTCCAATATAACAAAAAGTTAAATCAGAAATCGTGAAACGATTTTTGCAAATTCGCCGACGGATTTCAGGGTTGGGTGGGCAGGGAACTTTCTTCTCTCCCGCAAATTTATCCAAAACTACTCAATCTTTCTGCCATTAGTTTCCATCAAAACCAATCCAAGCTCATTTTCCATTCTAAGCGTGAATTCCATTAACTGGCTAAGTTCTCTATCCAAAACCAACTTTTCATCTTCTTCAATCACACTCGTTGTATTTACACTTTTCATTTTCTTTTTTAATACTTAATTTTCAGAAACTCTAAACCTAAACAGAACTAAGAACAAGTACACTCAATTCAATCCAGGTCAAAAATCTGAACGAATTAAGCGACTGTATATTTAATAGGCTTTTTATTAAACACCAAGCCAGTCAGGACACAAAATCCCTTATGGGAATTCTTCCACCCAACTCTCAACTTAGTATTCATAAACAAAATAAGACGCGTCTCTTTTTATACTTTTCTGTGATGAAGTTTTTATAGAAATATTTAAAAAATGAAGTTCCATAGATAAATTATGGGGAGCAAAATTGCTGATTTAAAAAAGTCTGATTGTATTCCTTATCCACAATAATAATTTCCATAGTTCTTACTTTAAAAATTACACAGACCAATCCAACAAGATAATTATAAAAATTGGTACAAGTGTAATTTTTGATTCTGATAGGAATAGAATAAGAAAAGGATTTATTCCCAAATTAGCCAGGGATGTTTCAAAACTTAGAAGCAATGGAAAAGAGATAATAATTGTATCCTCGGGTGCAGTTGGTTGCGGCAAAAGCATGATTAAAGGAAATGAGGAAATTAGAACAAAACAAGCACAAGCATCGATAGGACAAATATTGCTCCTTGAAAAATAT
The DNA here is from genome assembly GCA_018821425.1 of Nanobdellota archaeon. Lineage (GTDB taxonomy): Archaea > Nanobdellota > Nanobdellia > Pacearchaeales > GW2011-AR1 > ASMP01. The sequence goes on along the minus strand of JAHJMH010000083.1, from coordinate 3,371 downwards.
AATAAACATTTCAAAAAATTCAATCTCGGCATAGCTCAGTTTCTTTTGACATCGAGGGAACTAAGAGAAAAAGAAAGTCTTGAAAATATCAAAAGTACATATAATCAAGTAAAAAATCATGCTGTCGCAATTGTCAACGAAAATGATGTGATTTCAGTAAAAGAATTAAGTTTTGGAGATAACGACAATCTTGCTAAAGAATTAATGCTTGCATTAGATTTTGATACGTTGATCATTTTAACAAAAAAAGGGCAATTAATAAAGAACGGGAAGAAATTAACCAAAACAAATTTGTACAGGCCTGAAGATTATGATGCCATAAAAATTGAAACTGGCGGTTCTGGCGGACTCAAATCTAAACTAGATTGTGCCAAATTCTTAATAGATAATAATAAAAAAGTATTCATTGGAAAATACTCTGATGGACTCCTGGAAATAATTTCTGATAAAAATAAAAGAACCGAATTTGTGAAATGAACTACCTTTAATTTCTCTTAAGAAATTTTTTAATAAATTCCTGCATAGTGAAAACTTTAACTTTCTTTTGCTCTTTGAAATGCGTATCATTCGACAAAATTCCGGAATCCAAGGCAAAGGCACAAGCCAGAAAAGGCGCATCTTTTTTGTCAGAAATTAACTTTCGCGCCGAAGACAAACGAACAGCATAATAATCTTGCGGAACGATTTCAACATATTCAAAAATTTTATTAAGCAAAGAAGTAAATTGTTTTTCGCTTATCCCAGATTTATCACACACGTAATTCTTGTATTTGGTCACTTCACTTAAAGAAAAAGACGGAACGAAAAACTCAAAATTCAGTCCGGTTATTATTTTCCTCGCCAAGCCGTCTTTTATCAAAGCAGAAAGAATTATATTTGTATCCAAAACAAACTTCATTTTATCCCGTGTCTTTTCGCAATCCCCGCCTTAATTTTTTCCCCAATCTCTTCAATATCAGATTCAGAGAATTTGCTTCTTGAAACTATTTTATCCATCATCTCCAAATCTTCAAGTCGCTTCTCAAGAATTCTCCGAATAACCTCGCTCCAACGAATCTCGCTATGAACTTTCAGTTTCTTATGCAATTCATCTGGAATTGCCAATGTAATATTTACCATAAGTTTCTGTGTTTTCACAGGTTTTTATACTTTTCTATACACTGCAGAATCAAACACCCTTCCCAAATTTTCCCTAAACTTCTCAATATCCTCCACGCTGATTTGGCCACCAACCGCCTCTTTGTGTCCACCGCCACGAGCACCTTCAATATCTTTTATCGCTTCCAAAAAAATATCTCTCGCTTTCTTTCCGCGCATCGAGATATTTGCTTTAAGCCCATTTATATAAAGAACAACAATCAATTTTTCCGGGAAGAAGTAAGCCAACTCATTTGACAAGTCAGAACTTATACTAAGATCTCCGCCGTATTGAAAGAAAAGAATTTTTTCTTTTTCTTTTTCAACGAGAGTCGCTTTTTGAAGAAGTCTCCGGTATTTTAATTCAACTTTATTATACCTGTCATGCATAGTATGATTCTTGTTGCTCTCTTCAAGAACTTCGTAAGGGCTTTTTGCATTCAACATGAACCTCATCATATTCACGACATTCGTAGTCCGATCCTTCAAACTAAAACTAAGTATCCTCGCAACTTTTCCAATCTGAGATCTGTAGTAAATGTCAAGCGGTTCCTTACTTTTTACAACAAGGTCCGGATATTTTTCCATGAATTCGTCATAATTTTCAGAAACAAACTTATCAGAAATACCTCCAACAACAGAAATCCAAAGGTCGTCTTTCTTTCCCGAAATCTGATATGAAAGAGCTGTTACCGGTTCATCACTCTTGTTCTTGTTAAAAACAGGATTATAATAATGAACAAAGTCAGGAACAAGTTCTTTCTCAACAAGATGATGGTCGATCCACACTACAGGAATATTTCTTTTCCGAGCTTCCTGAAAAAACTTTTCCGAAACAATTGGCTTATCTAAAATAAAAATATAATCCGAATTGAGTTCACTCACTTTTCTAAAATATTCATCAATTAAATCGGGATAAGATTTTATCGGAACGCCCTTCCCCCTACCTAAAAATCGCTGAAGCAAAAAGAAAGAACAAAGGCCATCGGGGTCATTATCAAAAAAGAAAATAGGATTTTGAGCAGCGTTTAGGTGTTCTCTAATTTCTTTAACTTGGGATTTAGTGAGCATTTGGTCTCCTGTTCTGCACAAATGTACTTGCAACTAATTCGAAGACCTTCATTTCCTTCCAAATATTTATTGGATTAAATTTTTTCATTTTCTCATTATTGTTTTCAGTTCAGATTTCTTGGCCTTAAAATAACCTTTAGAAAAATCCTTCACTTTTGAAGGATCAAAATTCTTGCAGGAAAAAATGTCAATAAAGACTTTATTTTCGTGCTCATCCAAATGGACAACAATACTACTCGTTTCAATAAGCTGAACCAAAGTATAACCCCTCAATTTCCCTTTTCCATATCGTTTAACAATCGGATTCCCTTGAGGATTCATATTTATTATCTTACACAACTCCTGCCCATATCTAGCCAAAGTTACCTTATCTCTGACTAAGATTTTATCACATCCATTCAAATTTATTATGGTTAATTGTCCTTGCATTTTAGTCAAAATTAAGTACAAATAGAGTTAAAACCAATGGGAGTAAATTGGCATCGCAAGTTCATTCCAAAACCAGTAAGCTCCACAAGGTCTCTGTTCATATAAGAAAACAGGGAAAATCGTTTTTAAAGATTTCCTTAAGCAACTCCAAAGCATATTTCACAAGACAAAAATCTTTTTAAACGGAGAACAACTCAAAAAATTACAATGAACAAATGGGCTGAACTATTACTCGGATTGGTTCTTCTTATAGGCTTGATAGTCATCAGCTGGGCCTCGTCAACATACACATGGACAATACTCGGTAAAGACCTTAACTTGATTCACGCCGGATGGATTTTTCTCAAGGGTGGAGTTTTCTGGATGGTCGCAATGGTTGCGCTTCTGCTGATAGTTCTCGGAATAAACGATTTGAGAGAATAAAATTGTCATCATTAACAAAAAAACTAGGGATAGGTCTTCTCGGAGTGAGTCTGTTAACTACTGGATGCGACACTTCGGGAAATATTGAGTTGGTAAGAACCGAAATTAAAGGACGAACAACAGTTACCTTAACTCAAGAAGTCAGACAGTTAGCAGGTGACAGATATATTTTAACTGTTCGTGATAGCACGGGCAAAGTAATTGCAAATATGAAAACATCGCAAAGAGTATACTATGATGGTCCCACAACAGTGGTAGTTACAGGCAAGGGAACTTATAATTTGGAAGACAAAGGATACCGCATAGAAAAT
>JAHJMH010000082.1 GCA_018821425.1 Nanobdellota archaeon | reverse complement strand
ATAAGAGGGCTCGGCATGAAAGAATCTTCACACTTCTTAAGAAATACGGGGTTTCAGAATGTCGCGATAATTGATTTTCATATTGTCGACATTCTCGCGCGCCACGGTTTAATAGAAAAACCAAAAAACAAATCTCTCACTCCAAAAAAATACTTAGAGCTTGAATCTCTCTTAAATGAACTAGCAGGAAAAACAGGAACCTCCCTCGGAGAACTTGATCTTTATTTGTGGTATGAAGAAACAGGGACGATTTTCAAATAATTACTTAGCCAAAGCTTTCCGAATTGGTTTGGTCTTTGGGCCGCCGAGTCCCTTCGTCATGTGCTTTGATTGCTTCGCGGCCGCCTTCTCCATTTTGTTCCCTGCTTCAACAACTGCTGCCTTCTTTTCTTTCGCTTCCTCTTTATTTCCTTCAGGTTCTGCCGCACTTTCAGGCTTCTTCTTTTCCGAATCCGCCGGCGTTCGAGGCGCTTTCTTCTTCTTTGCGCCCATCTCTGCAGCTCTCTTGTCTCTATTTTCAAGCTTCGCCTTCTTGAACTTCAATCTATCCGGAGTTTCAGCAAGCTCTACTCTCACAATCTCGCCTTCCCTAAAAACTTTAACTTTAACTTTCGTTGGCGGGTTCTTTATCCCTCGCGTCCAAATAAAATCATTAAGATATGTATCAATCCTTATCTTATTCAAATCTCTGTCTCTGACTTTCATATGTCTAACTAAAAATTCTTTAACAAGCTTGATTGCTTTCCCTGCTCTTCGGTATTTTTGAACTTTAACCAACTTAGCTCGAAGAGGAATTATGTATTCCCTTTCCTCACTCCTCGGAACTTCAACCTCCTTCCCTTTCTTCTGACCTTTCATTTCCTCAATTTTCTTTTGAATCTCTTCGCTAACTTTGGTATCTTGTTTCTTAGCCTCGATTTCACTAGGTTGCAATTTTTCTTCAACCTTTTCTCCCTTTTTCTTTTCTTTTTCTGTCATTTTAATTTTTCGCTTTGCGCATTTTTAGTTTTTTCTACCAAGATTATTAGTTTTCTTTTGTAGCGTAGCTTTTCTTTTTCTAAAAGAAAAGCCCGTTTCTAAAAAAGAAACCTCTATCCGAAGTGCGACTTCTTCTGCCTCCTTGGTTTAATGTGAAGTTTCGTTCTTCTCCAAGATCTTCTCTGTCTTGTCAAGGACGAAGGATGAACTCGCTTTCCGATTCCGTATTTTTTCAGAACCGCCCAGACCGGAGCCCACTTTGTAAGCCTTCCTTTCTTCGCGAGTTTCGTTTTCTTCTGTGGATTTTTTATTCCCATTATTTTACACTCTCCAAAAATTTTTTACCTTTTTCAGTAAGTTGCCTTCCAGGCTTTTTTCCTTTGACGCCCTTTATGCCTTTCGCGATTTCTGTAAAACCCGCGGCATCCGCCTGCTGAAGAACAGTTCTGATTATTTTTCCACCTGCCTTTACGAATTTTTCCGGCTTCATTCCCCTCTTTTTTTTGGAACCGTAACGCGTCTTCAATCTGTTAACACCGACGATTCCTCTTTTGTAAATTTGTCTAAGAATTCCTGCCGCTCTTTTGTGCCAAAACTCAACGTCTTCGATAGGTCTAACTTTCGACGGGCTCGATTTAACAAAGTCAACCCACTCGGGCTTCTTGAACTCCGGCATTTTTTTCAGCGCCTCAGCTAACTTCAGATTATATTCTCCAGCGTCCAATTCATAAATGGGATTTTTTTCCATCTTAAGCGACCACACTTTTCAGTGTTAGATTCCCCGAAGGAAGTTTAGTCAAAAATTAGAACAGGAAATGGTTTATAAAACTTTACTCTTCAACGAACAGCCCTTCGCCATTTTTTAAGAAAAATTGAGAACCCAACCACCCGTCCAGAGTGATTATTTCCCAGTCTTTTAAGAATTTCTTCAAGGAAAATTTTCATTTTCTCTTTGTCGCGCTCCGTGCTCTTCAAAACAGAAACTTTAACATTATTGTTTTTGGTGAAATGGTACTTTATCGTTCCGATAAAATTTTCGGTTATCCCATTCTTCCCGAGTTGTACTTGTCCCTGCGTCATTTTTTATTTTTCCTTTCAAATAGTTTAGGCATGAAAAGGATAAAGTTTTTAAGGTATAAAAAACTTATTATAAAAATGAAAAGAGAGGTGTTTGTATCTTTATCTCTGGTGGTTATTCTTTTACTATCTAATTTTGCATCAGCTTATTCTTTTGTAGGAAGAGCCGTTGATGATGCCCAGATATCTCTGTCGGGAGGAGACAAAAAAGCAGTGAATGCAATAGATGCAAGAGAGAAAGAAATTAACGATGCGATTGAAAATATCAAAAACGGAAATACGGAAGAAGCAATAAAAAATCTTGAGAGAGCAAAAGAAAAACTAGAGATAGTCCGAGAAGAGGCTTCATCAGATATCTCTGAAGAAGTGAAGACAAGCACTGGAGAAATGATTCAAAAGATTAATGAAAATAAAAATGTCAACCCCGAAGTTTCATCTTATCTCAATGAATACCTCGCAGAAGAGCAAAAAACCCAGCTTTCTGCAGACCTTTCTGAAAAATTATTTAATTACTGTGAAGAACTTTCCAAACAGGATTACAATTTGATGTTACAGGACGAAAAATGCAATTCTGATAATGCTCCTAAATGGCTTGAAAATAAAGTAAGTGATAATCTGAACGCACAGGAAAAAGTATCTGCAGAAAAAATGCTGGAAATTTTCACAACCTGCATAAGCAATCCCCAGGGATGTGATTGCTCTGAGATTCCTATTGCTTCTGAAAAAGCAAAGTGCGAAAAAGGAAAGGCTCTTTCAATTAGATGTGAATTCCAGAACGACGAAACTGCATGCAAGGAATTAGATAAAATGGATATAATTCCAAGTAAGCTTCCTGGTTTCTTAAAAGCAATTTTTAATCAGAAAGTTGAAGATGCAATGAACAAAAAAGAAAAAGAGATGTTTGGGCAATTCGCTCCACCCGAATGCATTGAAGCAGGAGCTACAACAAGAGAAGCATGCGAAGCAATAATGATGGAAAACTATGCTCCAAGAGAATGCATTGAAGCAGGAGCTACAACAAAAGATGAATGTGAAAAAATTATGATTGGCATAAAAGGTCCTCCTTCAACAGAATGCATGGAAAACGGAGAATTCATCGGTCCTGATTTATGTGATGAAAAAATGGTAAAATCCGGAAAGATTCCTAAAGAATGTATAGAAAACGGCAAACCAATTCCTCCAGAAGACTGCAACAAAATTATGCAGGAAAAAGGCGACATGGGTATGGGCCCTCCTCCAGAATGTGAAGGAATTTCAAAAGAAGAATGTGGTACAATAATGCAAGAAAAAGGAATGATGGGCCCTGGGGGACAACAAATAATGTCTGGCGAGTGTAAAGAACTTGGAATTTATGATCCTGCAGAATGTGAAAAAACTGTTAATCTTCCACGCCCATGTAAAGATGCAGGACTATACACGACAGAAGAATGTGAGGGGGGATTAATGCAACAAAATATGCCTAAAGAATGTATTGATGCAGGCGCTTTAACACCAAATACATGTAAAAAGATTATGCTTCCCGAAGAGTGCAAAGCTACAGGCGCATCGAGTTTGGGGGAATGTGAAACAAATAAGATTGTTAACAAAATGCCTTCAGAATGTCAGGAAAAAGAAGCCACTTCTCCAGAAGCATGTGCAAGAATAATGTCAAGCAAAGTAGTTATCGAAGGAACTCCTGGAAGCGAAATTGATTTCTTAACCAAAAAAGGAGTAAGTTCTGATGAAATTCCTGGTGTTTGCATGAGCGGTTCAAATTTTGTAAGAGGAATGGATTGTGATAAAGCGCTGTCTGCAATAGGAGTTGTATTGCCTCCTCCAAAGGACACTTCAAATATCCCTCAAGAGTGTATGAAAGAAGGAACTCCCATATCACCGCAAGAATGCCAAAGTGTTTTAGAAAAAAAACTTGTAACAGAAAACATTCCGGGTCCGTGCAGAGAAGCAGGGGTCACAGATCCTAAAGAATGCGGAACATTTTTAGACGGACAAAGAGTGGCACAGGGTTTAGGAATGAATATCCCTGGGGAGTGTATGGGAATTCCAGTAGAGGAATGTAAAAATGTTATGAAAGAAAAAAATATCACAATAAAAGGACCAGGACCACTTAATGATCAAGAATACAATGGCATATGTGATGAGGGAGAAGAAACTTGCGGCACTGAAGGCGTAATAAAAAAAGGAGTTCCTAAAGAGTGCGCGGAATTAGGCGTTTATGATAAAGAATCTTGCAGTATGATTATGTCAAAAATCAACGAGGAGAGAATGACAAAGGGAGAAAAAATGACGGTGGATAAAGACGGAAACCAGGACTATATAACCCCCGAAGAAGTTGAAAAGATTGCTGGAGATGCTGAAAAGAAGGCAGAACAACCAGAAGTTGATTTGAACAAGGCTGAAGAGTACAAACAAGAAGTGGACTATTACCAGGAAAAAATACAGATGATTGAGCAAACAGGTATGGAACAGAAAGCAGGAATGGTAGAACAACAAACCTCTGGGCCTGAATCAGTCAGCGACGGTGGGGAAGCCCAATCTGCTGAACCAAAACCTGCATCAGCACCATCTGCGCCATCTGAACTTTCCGGAGGCGGAAGTGAATCTGCATCAGTACTAACAGGAGAAACTGTCAGAAATATACCGTCCGGAAATAATTTTTTAACAAGTTTCTTTAACAAAATTTTTGGCTAAAAATTTTTGGATATCTTCTTTTTTAATCTTAACCTTTTTTGATTTTCTAACTTTCCAAGTCCCAGTCTTTGAAAACCACGGTTTTGAAATATCTTTTCCCGTAAAAACATCCACAATGATATCTTTCTTATTGTTACGCCAATCCTGACTGTATTTTGCGACGATAACGCCCGCCTCTCCGATTTCTTTACATCCAGTTTCCAAATTTTCAATAACTCCAAATGGACTTCCTGGCGCGGATGTGTGAAGAATCGTGTTGCCTTTCCCTTTGAACCTTTTCATAAGCTCGTCGTTACTCTCCGCGTTCCTACCAAGCAAGATTTTCGTTCCCGATTTCAAAACAATTTCTCTAAACTTTCCCATCCACTATAAAAGAATTAACCATCTTTAAAGATTTCCTCTGATTCGGCCACTTCAAAAGTTTCAATGCCTGAGAGAAACTGGCCCATTTGTGTCCAGAGTGTTCCTTTTTATCCAGTTTGATTTGACCCTTTTTTATTTCCACTGCGTATAGTGTGAATGTTTGCCCCTTAAAATTTAGTCTGTCTTTCAAGACTTTTCCATAATTATACTTTCCAGAATAATTGAACTTTTTTATTTTTCCGACGGGTTTCAAACCAGTTTCTTCAAAAAGCTCCCTCAGAACCGCGCGCCTTTTAGTTTCTAAAAATTCAATCGCACCCTTAGGAAATTCCCACCCATTCCAATGAAGTTTTCTTTTCAGAAGAAGATACTCAAAGCCCTCACCTTGTTTTTTATATGCCACAATAAAAACTGCTTTCCGGTATTTTTCTCTCACCATTATTTCAACCTTCCGAAGGCAAAACCTTCATAATAATATATATAGCCAATGCCGCGAGGAATGTCACTATCAGTGCGGTGATGAGTTTCCCTTGGACTGGGCTTATCTCTGTAATTTTATTAATCAATTCGGAAACGACATCTCTCCATGCAAGTGCCGCAATAAAACCAAAAGCTGCAATTATTGCAGTAGTGAATGCTTTTTTCAATTCGGATCTAAACTTCCTCTCTTTCTTCTTTTCTTCAATTGCTTTTTTTATTTTAGCTTTTTTTGAACTCATTTTATTTTGGTTGCAGTCTTCCCCATTTTTCAAGAGCCTCACGCAATTCTCTATTTGATTTAGCATAATCTTCCAAAGAAACATCCTTCTTCACTGCTTCAAGAGCTTGCATTGTTGCCATTGCTCCAGCTCGTGTTCCTCTCGGATGCCCATGAATTCCGCCAGAAACCAACAAAACCACATCTCTTCCATAAATCTTTGACACGTCTGGAACCAAACCAGGATGCAAACCCCCCGAAGTAACTGGAAATGCAGGTTTTATCTTTCCCCATTTTTGATCCAAAATTATTTTATTATATTGCCTTGTATTTTCATCTCTCAAAACATCTGCGATAGATTTAACCTCTTCAGAAGTTCCAACCAATTTCCCAACTCCTGTTCCTGCGTGAATTTCATCAACACCAATCATCCTCATAATCTTAGCCAAGAACTGCATTGTGATTCCGTGCTTGGGATTTCTGTCGAAAGAAGCATGCATCGCCCGGTGTGCATGAATCGCCATACCATAATCTCCCAGAGTTTTTCTCATCGTTTCTACAGAAGCGGTTCCTGCGACAACAACATCAATCATGGCATATTTCCATCCCTTGTCATGGAGATATTTCGCCCGCATTTTCATCTCTTCTGTTTCAGCAGTTATATTCAACAACGCATCCTTAACTTCCCCAGTTTCACGTTCGGCACGGTCGCGCATCTTTGTCATTAAATCAACTCTCCTTTTGAAAGTGTTGAACTTTTGACTTGTAAGATTTTCATCATCCTTAACAAGATCAAAGCCACCCATCCAAGTTTCGTAACCAATTTTTGCGTGTTCTTCAGAAGAGAAACCGACTTTAGGTTTTGGCACAGCTCCGGTAAGTGGCCTGTCGTAAACTTTGAAATATTTTCTAAGTCCAGCAATCCCTAAGTTAGGACCTTTGTAATACTTCAGATAATCTTGTGGCAACGAAACGTCAATGAGTCTCAAATTTTTGAGTGCCTTCATTCCAAAAATATTCCCTGCGATTCCAGAGAGCAACTGAGGTACATTTCCATTTTCCCATAGATCCGCAGGGTAAGCAACTTTCACATAATTCCCTTGGACTTCGTAAGCAGTCGCCATTAGACTTTTCATCCTCGGCGGCATTTTGAAAAGCGTCGTCCACGTTCCAGTCGAACTTTCAGAAGCAATTCTTCCAATAGCGTCTTCTTTTGTAATTCCTGCGGCAGGTTCAAAATAAAAAAGAACTTTTAAATCATTCTTCTTAGGTTGATAGCTCTTGTTAATAAAATCGTGATACCACTCTATTTTTTTACTCATCTCTTTAACCTCTTTTAACAATCAAAAAAACTCTGGCGACTTTATATAATTTCCGAATCACTTTTCCTTCAGAACAAAACCGTCTTCAGAATCTTCGACGATAAAACCGAGATTTTCAATATCTCTTCTAAGCTGGTCCGCGTCTTCCCACTCTTTTTCTTCCCGCGCTTTCTCTCTTATTTCCGCGAGTTTTCTTACATCCGCAGGAATCCTAACTTTCTTTTCTTTATCAAGTTCAAGACCGAGGACTTTGTCAAATTTTTCTGCGAGTTCATATTTTTCAGAGTTGTTCAATCTATCATCGCGCAAAATTTCCCAAAGATATGAAAGCGCTCGCGAAGTATTAAGATCATCGTTAATGAAACTCCTAAACTCTCCAAATGCAAGTTCAACATTTTTATTGCTCGGGCCCGTCGGCGTTCGAGACCCGGCCTCCTTTAATCTTGAAATCATATCTTTTAATCTTTTCAAGGAAGTTTTCGCGAAGTCTAAATTCTCAAGACTGAAGTCAAGAGGTTTTCTATAATGCGCTGAAAGAAAAAAGTATCTCAAATCCATCGGAGAATAACCTTGCTTATCCAATTCTGAAAGTGTGTAAAGTCCGCCTTTTGATTTTGAAATCTTTTCTCCACAGTGTGTCAACCAGCCGCCGTGAAGCCAATAGTTCACGAACGGCTTTCCCGTCGCTGCTTCGCTTTGTGCAATCTCATTTGTGTGGTGAATCTGTATGTGTTCCTGCCCGCCGGCATGGATATCAAAATGCTCTCCGAGATATTTCATACTCATTGCGGAACATTCAATATGCCAGCCTGGAAAACCGACGCCCCAAGGACTTTCCCATTCTTGCTGCCTTTGACCCTCGGAACTCGAGGAAAGTTTCCACAGCGCGAAATCTGTTTTATTCTTCTTTTCACCGACAGCAATCCGTTTTCCCGCTTTCAATCCTGAAATATTTATGTTCGCCAACTTTCCGTAACTCTTGAATTTGGAAGTGTCAAAATAAATTCCATCTGAAGTTTTGTAAATATAACCTTTTTTTTCAAGTTTTTTAATCAGTTCAATTTGTTCCTTGATGTGCTCCGTCGCTTTAGGCCAATAGTCTGGCATCTCAATATTCATCTTCTTAAAATCATCTTTCAGCACATTTAAATAAAAATTTGAAATCTCATTTGCACTCTTCCCCTCTTTCTTCGCCGCCTTTTCCATCTTATCTTCACCCTCATCTGCGTCAGAAGTCAAATGTCCAACATCCGTAACGTTAATCACGTGCGTGACCTTGTAACCCTCAAGTTTCAAAACTCTTTTTAAAATATCTGAAAAAAAATAACCCCTAAGATTCCCGATATGTTGATACCAGTAAACCGTCGGTCCGCAAGTATAAATTCCAACTTTCCCTTTCTGAATCGGCTTGAAAGTTTCTTTCTTTCTTGTTAAAGTATTGTAAAGTTTCAACCTCATAAATTAATTATAGAAAACTTATTAATAAAAGTAACTGCTCAGCCTCTTCTTGCAAGAATCCTTATGTCGAAGTAGTCCGAGAATGTCTGGCTGTTTGTTGACGTGATTTCAACGACGTATCTTATTGTGCAAAGAGGAATTCCAATTTGAGGTTCAAACAGAACTTTTCTGGTTACATAATCCCCAGAGAGTATTGCGATTCCACTTTCAGTCCCACCGACGGTAATCAAACTCATTGCGTTCTCCTTAGTAAAACTGGTAGGGCAGTTCGTTCCAGGGTTTGCGCTAATGATGTAATTGAAAGAATCCTGAGTGCTTTGAATATTTTTAATTCCTATTCCGACGCCGTCAGATTCCCCCTGCCTAATTTCAACTTCTCTTGTTCCAGGGTAAATAGTTGTTCTGCTCTCATCAGCAAACAACTTGTTTATTTCATCTCTCAATTGCTGATCTGTTAAATCAACGGCACCTGTTGCGACATTGAAAATTCTTTGAACCAAAAAGAATCCGAGAACGAGAACGCTCATTGCTAAAACGAATACAACGATTGTTCCGACGCTGAGTTCCATCGCTCCGCGCCTTGACTTTGAAATATTAAGAGCTTTCATTTTAGATTAAGGAAGAAGAGCCTGACAAAAGGCTACCCCCGGATTGTTAGTACAATAGGATGTTAATATGAATGCCATTATAATCTGAATTACAATAAATATTGCGCTTATGGTTATTCCGATTACATTAAGTTTTCTTGCTTTTTCTGAGCCCCCATTTTTACTTTGAATATAACCTACAATCCCAAAGACCAAACCGCCAAAAGAATTTCCAATAAAAGGAAATGCAAGAACTATACTTACAATTCCAAGCATATAACCTACAGAACCAAAATCAATTTTACTCGCCATCTTTTTCTAAACTCTTAAACAACTTTAGTTTTATAAATGTTTTTGAGATGGCTTAACTAAGGATTAACTAGTTTTGATAGAAACCATCCCATAGCATAGACTGCTCCCGCCAAGGCAAAACAAACCAAGGAAATAATAAAAAAAATCCATGCCGACCGATTATTTTCCTTCCGATATATACTCAATGCAGAGAGAATAAAGGTGGAAGCAATCGAGATTGGAAGTACATAAAAAATGATTCCGAGGATTATCATCCCTGATTGACTCCATCCCCAAGATTCTGGTCCAAAATAAAATGTAAGACCCAGTAAAAAACAGATAATCATAACCCAAAAACTTATCCTAAGACTTTTCCAGACGAACGATTTTTTATTTGAGTTTTCAGGAGCCATTTATTTTATTTCTTTTCAAACTTTATATTTCTTATGGGACTACGGGGAGTCGAACCCCGCACACCATGAGCTTCAGTCATGTGCTCTCCCGCTGAGCTATAGTCCCATTTCAGTTTCTATAGCTCAGCCACTCTTTAGAGTATGTAGCTATAGTCCCTTATTAATTCAAGAAGCCAGATTGCTTTTAAATCCTTTACTATTGAGCGTTAGCGAACAAGTTTAGTTTTTCTACCATCTTACTTAGGTTTTCTTTACCAGCGTAGTTTTTCTTTTTCTAAACGAAAAACCCGTTTCTAAAAAGAAACCCATTTACTATTTTAGAAAAAAGTGTAAGTCGGGAATAGGCCAGCTTCTGTCGTTCCTCGTCGTCATCAGCCCTGAGCGTAACTCAAGGGAGTTGACGGTCAAGGAACCGTTAGGTTCCTTACCGAACGGAACGTGTTAACATTCAACTATGCCCTCTAAGAGGTTGCACCGGTTGAGGCAGCCGTATCATCAAATCTCTTACTTCAAAGTTCCACGCATGTTTCATAACTCGGTAAGAGCTGTGCCGTTTCTTTTCTGGAGCTTTCCCTCGCGGGAATTTCCTTTTCAGGAAACAACCATGGTGCCCATCAGCCTTGAGCACAAACTCAAAGGGAGGGGTTACCATAAGGGGAACCGATTAGGTGCCCCTTGGTGGCCGGACCTTCCTCAGAACTTAGAAATCATTCGTCGACTTCTCGTTCATTTAAGAACAAAGTCCCGGAGTTAACTACCCGACTTACAAAAACTAAACAAAACTGGAGTTTAAAAAACTTTTTATACTCAAAAGAATATACTTCTATAATTTAAAGGAGGTGAAAAATGTCTTGGCAAGTTAAAACAGCTTTGGTCTTAGCAAACATTGGTGCTATAAACTGGGGCTTAAACGAACTCGGATGGAACGCAGTAGATTCTTTGTTAGGGTCCATTAGCTGGTTGCCTGTATTGGTCTATTACGTTGTAGCCATTTGCGGAGTTTTCGGATTATATAAAGTATTAAGCAAATAAATCCGAATAAATATTTTATTTATTTTATTTTTATTT
>JAHJMH010000081.1 GCA_018821425.1 Nanobdellota archaeon | reverse complement strand
TTTCAAAAACCGTTTAATTTTTCTAGTCAACCTCACTTCTTTTTCCATTGTAATCACCTCAAAGATTACAATCTCCCAAGGGTTAAGAAATTTTCCCTTGGGACTTTTTCAACAAAGCCTAATTTCAAAATCATCTCAAAACACAAAAACATTTATTAACTTTCTAAATTATTCATTCGCATGCCAGAAGAGGATTTCATAAAATGGTTTTCTGAATTGAATAAAAGTTCGGGAAATATCGCCGGAGGAAAGGGGGCGAACCTCTCCGAAATTTACAATCTTAAAATTCCAGTGCCACCTGGATTTGTCGTCACAGCGCAAGCCTACGATTATTTTCTTGAAAAGGCGGGCATCAATGATAAAATAAAAAAACTTCTGGATGAAATAGAATATGAAGACACCGAGAGCCTCGACAGATTAACCGCCGAAATAAGAAAACTTATAATCGATTCAGAGTTTGAAGAAAACTTTAAAGAAGAAATTCTAGAAGCATATGAAAATCTCGGGACAGACGAAGAAATAGAAAGCACAATTCCCGTCAACGAGTTGATAAAAAAATCTTCTTCCGAGCCATTCGTTGCTGTTCGAAGTTCCGCCACCGCCGAAGATCTCGCCGAAGCAAGTTTTGCCGGACAACAAGAAAGTTTCCTCAACGTAAAAGGGAAAACAGAACTTCTTAAGAAAATAAAAAGATGTTTCGCGTCGCTGTTCACTCCAAGAGCAACATACTATCGAAACAAAAAAGGTTTCAAAGACATAAAAGTCAGCCTCGCAGTTGTAGTTCAAAAGATGGTGGACTCTAACAAGTCGGGAGTCATATTCTCAAAAAACCCTTCTACTGGAAAAGACAACATAATCATCGAAGCCGTCTGGGGTCTCGGAGAGGGAATTGTCTCTGGACAAATTACTCCAGACAGATATATTGTCAAACGAGTCGGAACGGAGGGGGAACTTGAAATCGATAGTAAAGAAATTAAGAAAAAGAAAATTGCAATAACAAGAGATTCAGGGGGGAATCAAGAAACTGTAAAATTAACCGATGAAATTTCCGAAAGACAAGTTCTAAAAGAGCATGAAATAAAAAAACTCGCGCAGGTTGCGATTAAACTCGAAGAGCATTATCAAAAACCGCAGGACATTGAGTTCGCAATTGAAAACGATGAAATTTACATTGTCCAAACGAGACCAATCACAACACTCGGAAAAGAATTGGATAAGGAAGGTGTTTCAGGAATGGAAGAACTTCAAGGAGAAGTTGTATTAAAGGGGCTTGCTGCTTCGCCAGGAATCGCATCAGGAAAAGTAAAAATCATAAAAGACCTTAAAGATTTGGTGAAAATAAAAGAGGGTGATGTCCTTGTTACAAAAATGACAAATCCCGACATGGTCGTCTCTATGCAGAAATCTGCCGCCATAATCACCGACGAGGGCGGCATGACTGCGCACGCATCAATCGTCTCGCGTGAAATGGGAATTCCTGCTATCGTGGGAACTGAAGAAGCAACTGAAAAACTAAAAGACGGAGAAATTGTTACGGTTGACGGATTCACCGGAAAAATATACAAAGGAAAAGTTTCCGAAACAGTTCAGAAAGAAGTGAAACCCGTTGAAGTGCAAACAAAAACAAATTTGAAAGTTATAGTCGACCTTCCGAGTTTCGCAATCAGAGCTGCAAAAAGTAATCTAAAAAGCGTCGGCCTCGCAAGAGTTGAAGGAATAATTGCGGAATCTGGAAAACATCCAATGTACTTCCTTGAGAAAAAGATTATTGGCGAATATGAGAATTTAATTTTTAAAGGAATTTCAGAAATAGGGGAACACTTTGAAGAAATCTGGGTGAGAACCTCAGATATTCGAAGCGACGAATTCGGTAATCTTGAGGGCTCGCCAAAAATACCCGAAGCAAATCCAATGCTCGGTATGCATGGAATAAGATACAGCCTGAAGCATCCTGAAATTTTGAAAGCAGAACTCAACGCAATGAAAAAAGTCTCAGAAAAGGGCGTAACAATCGGAATACTTACTCCTCAAATTATTTCTGTAAAAGAAGTTCAAGAACTAAAATCAGTTTTGAAAGAAATCGGATTTGAAAAAGCAAAAGTCGGAGTCATGGTTGAAACGCCCGCGGCGGCCCAAATAATAGAACAACTTTGCGACGAGGGAATTGATTTCATATCTTTCGGAACCAACGACTTAACCCAATACACTCTCGCAGTCGACAGAGGAAATAGACAAGTCCAAGAGATATATGATGAAATGCATCCTGCTATTCTAAGCCAAATTAAAAAAGTGATAGAAGTCTGTAAGGAAAAAAATGTTGAGACAAGCATCTGTGGTCAATCTGGAAGCAAAAAGCCGATGGTCAAATTCCTCGTCGAATGCGGCATAGATTCAATAAGCGTGAACGCCGATGTCGCAAGGGAAATATCGGAATACATTGTGGAGTTGGAAAAAGAGGAACATAAATCCGAAGATATCCCTGAGCAGACTGCAGAGAATGTTGAGGAAAAAGTTGAAGAAGAAATTTTAAAGACTGAAGAAAAATCCGAACCTTCTGGAGAAATTAGTGAAGAGAGTAAAGAATTGAAAGTGGAATCTGTAGAAGAGCAACCAACAGAAGAAAAATTTACAATTCCTTACAACGAACTTGAAGAAGAGCTACCGGAAATAAAGGGCGTAAACCGCGACGCTGTAAGCGAAGAAAGAAACGAAGAAGTGCTTGATATATTTTAATAATCAAAGAGAATTCTAAATATTTATAAATTAAGAAACACTCTGTAAATTATGGCAAGGACCGTTAAAAAAAAGGTGAAAAAATCTTCTAGGGCAAAATCGGGTTCAAAAAGTGTGAAGCGAGAAACTGAAAAAGTCAAAAGGATGATTTCTGCTGAAAGGCATTCGGAAACGAGCAGAGCACTCACAGACAATTTTATCGCGCTCCAGAGAGTCATGGTGAATTTTTCAGACCGGTTCGACAAGCTTTCTCTGCAGATATCAAAACTCCTTGAACTCTTTGAAATTTCGGCCAAATCACTCGCAAGGAAAGATATTGAATCGAATTCCGAGAACAAAGATACAAAAAAAATTCTTGACAAACTTGACAACATTTCTCAACAAGCAGGACTAATTGGAAAAGGCCTCGTGCTAATTCATGAAACGAATTCTAACAATGGCAAAAGTCATGAAGGTTATGAAAAGGGAATTGACTTCAGGGAAAAAGGCACCGAGGGAATAAAACCTATGTTTATGCCAAAAAAAGCCGAATTTCCGGAGGACATGGAATTGAAAAACGCGCCAGTAAACACAAAACCAAAACCTCTCCCCCCACTTCAGATTCAGAGAAGACCTCCCGCACCAGCAACCCAGATTAGTTCCCAAGTATCAGCGCCAAAAACAAGAGAGATACAATAATGTTAAAGCAAACGCATTTAGAATTCAAAAAATTCTTCATTGTTGAATTCACAAAGGAAATTATCAGAAGCACTGAAACGTATCAAAAATTGATAATCAGTAAGGAAGTTAAAAAAGTCATTTCTGAAGATTCTGAAATCAAAAGAGAAACTAATCAAAGAGAAGAAGCGAAAAAAAAAATAAAGAAACTTGTTAGAGAAAGAATCCAAAATGAATCTGAACGGCTCGCGAATATGAAGAAGTGGGAATCCTTGCCAGAATTTGACTCCTCCATCGTCATGCAACGAAATAAAAGCGTCAAGCGTCAAATCCCTGAATTGATTATTCCTGAGCCAAATCTTCCCTGGACAGTCAAAGACATAAGACCGTTCCCGAGCATGAATCAAGAAGAGTTGCGATTGGGAAAAATAGACGCGCTCATCAAAGATCCCCTCGTAAAAACAATAGAATGTAATGGGCCAAATGAAAAAGTAATCGTAACGGGCGCGATGGGGAGGAAAAGAACGGGAATAACCCTCGAAGACGAAGAGATAGATTACATAATCCAAAGATTTTCAAGCGCAACAAAAATCCCAGTCAGCGAAGGAATATTCAGAGTAGTCTTCGGAAAACTGTCTCTATCTGCAGTTGTCTCTGAAGTTGTTGACTCTAAATTTATAATAAAAAAGATGCCCCTCCCCCCACTTCAGATTCCTTTCCCGAGATGATTTTATATTTCTTAAAGTATCATAAACAAAAATTTTAAAAGCTGATAGCTCTAAAGCAGAACATGAACATAGAAAACAAACTTCTCCAAAAAAGTAAAATATTTCTAAGGAATGCATTGCTCACGGGCATGTCTATTGTTTCTCTTTCATGTGGAAAAGATCCTCCGACCAAACCTCCGATAACGCAACTGAATAATCCCCCTTCAATTACCTCAACACCAATTAACGAAATTGGCGAGAGGTTCAATTACCAATATCCAATCAGAGCTAGCGACGCTGACGGGGATAAATTGACTTTTAGCCTCGTTGAAAAACCAGAATGGGTTTCAATCAACTCCGGCACGGGAGAAATCTCGGGATTGGCGCCTGAAGTTCAAAGCGATTCAACATTTTCTGTGAAAGCAAAAGTTTCCGACGGTAAAGCATCAGCAGAACATGATTATAATCTACTTGTAAAAAATATTTCAAACACTCATGTTGTAACAGAAGAATCGCCGGAAAGGATAATGTCCGTCGATGAAGACAGAATAACTTTTTCGGGTTCGCCGCAATTTTCTGAAGGGGACATTATTGCGGCGGGAATAACAGAAGAAACTCCGTACGGACTTTTAAGAAAAGTTGAATCTGTTTCGGGGGGAGTTATTTATACTAGTCAAGCAACTCTTGAAGAAACAATAAAACATGGGAGTTTTGAATTCAGCGGAAAGATTATTCCCAGTAACGTAAATAAGAATGCCGCTAGAAAAGGTGTTTCTTTTTATCAGACTTCTTTATTTGATATTGGATTGAATCTTGATAATGTAGTTCTTCATGATGGTGTTCTTGGGCAAACAACAGCAAACGGAAATGTCGGACTTGATCTGAGTTATGATATCAAAATGGATGTTGATGACTGGAAACTTCAGAATTTATTGTTCACGTTAATTGCTACAGGAAAATATGATTTGAATATAAAATCTCTCGTTGCTTTTTCAGACCTTGAGGAGAAAATAAGTTTTAACGATTTAATACCCATTCCCCCTTTTACCATCGGTGTTATACCTTTAGGCCCTATTACTATTCCTGTAA